>NZ_MJAT01000002.1 GCF_001742305.1 Desulfuribacillus stibiiarsenatis
CGATTACACATGTGGATCAAAAACCAGTGGAGTTTGCAAAACTATCATTCGACACAAGACCCACGCAAACACTAGGCTTCATCACCATTCATTTTCCGATTGCAACAGTAGAAGTAAAAGAAGGTACTTCTAAAGAAACACTTGAAACTGTTTTGCTAGCTTTAAAATCTATATGCTAGGCGACATCACAGTAGCAAAGGAAATCTACTTTGCCTGTGGCTATACAGATATGCGCAAATCGATAGACGGGCTTGCTACCCTTGTTCAAGAAACCTTCGGAATGGATCCTTTTACCCCTAGACTCTATCTGTTCTGTGGCAGAAGACGTGATCGCCTCAAAGCACTGCTTTGGGAAGGCGATGGATTCATCCTCTTGTATAAACGTCTTGAAAACGGAAGCTTCCAATGGCCCCGATCGACAGAGCAAATCAAATCTCTTACCTGGCAGGAATTGAAATGGTTATTAGATGGCTTAGCAATTGAACAACCAAAGGCGATTAAACCAGTAAAACCAGGCGCAATTTGTTGAATAAAAAGTTGCTACAAACCGCGCCAATACTGGTTTTTTGCCTGTTTTCATGGTATAATTTAACCATGAAAATGATGGGAGACAAGCCGTTCATGGATGCTAAGGATACCTATATTCAACAACTAGAAAACACCATAAAGAACTTAGAACAACAACTCCAGAACCTTACCGAGATGGTCATTAACCTCCGTAAAGGTAAGTTCGGTAGCTCCAGCGAAAAGACACATCGTGAAGAGATCAGTGCCCAACTCAACCTGTTTAATGAGGCGGAACTAGAAGCAAATCCTCATATTCCTGAACCCATCGTAAAAAACGTACACGGCTATACGAGACGTGATCCAAAAACCAAACGCGAGATACTACTAAAGGATCTTCCTGTAAAAGAAATCCTATGCGATATTTACAAAGATGATCAGTACTGCGGGAACTGTGCCACCACCCTTAATCCGATTGGTAAAGAGTTTGTGCGTGAGGAACTCGAATACATACCTGCCAAATTACAAATCATCCGTTATGTCCGCATGTCCTATGAATGTTCAAAGTGTAAACATACGGATACACCGTATATAGAAAAGGCGTTAACACCGTCTTCCTTAATGAATCATTCTTTAGCATCTCCTAGTACAGTCGCTCATGTCATGTACCAGAAGTATGTGAATGCCGTACCACTCTATCGTCAAGAAAAGGACTGGGAGCAACTGGGTTTTGCCCTATCCAGAGCAACAATGGCGAACTGGATGATTCGCTGTTCGCAGGATTATCTGTATCCTGTCATCGATTACCTACGGCAACAGCTCCTAAAGCGGGATGTCCTTCATTGTGATGAGACTCCGGTCTAGGTATTAAAGGAAGAAGGCAGAAAGCCGCAGTCCACCTCTTACATGTGGCTGTATCGTTCAGGAAATGATGGGAAACAACCAATCATCTTGTTCGATTACAAAACCACCCGTAGTGGTGAAAACGCTTCCGAATATCTGAAGGGATTTAAAGGATTCCTACACTGTGACGGATACTCTGGGTATAACAAACTTAAAGATGTCATCCGCTGTGGTTGCTGGGCTCACCTACGTCGCAAATTTGTCGAGGCAATCCCCGACAACCAGGCAAAAGATGCTCCACTCACAAATGCAGAAATCGGTCGGGACTACTGTAACCAGCTTTTCAAAATAGAGGAAGAGCTGTCTCAGTTTACACCCGAAAAAAGATACATAAAGCATCTGGAAAAAGCAAAACCAATTCTAGATGCCTTTTGGAGTTGGCTACATTCTGTTCATGCACTAAAGAATTCTACTCTCGGCAAAGCAGTAACATATGCAATGAACCAGAAACCATTTATGGAAAATTATCTACTTGACGGTAGATGTGCCATATCCAATAACGCTGCTCGTCCCTTTGCAGTAGGGAGAACGAATTGGCTATTTGCAGCTACTCCTAAAGGAGCAACTGCAAGTGCGGCAATATACAGCATCATCGAGACAGCAAAAGCAAATGGACTGAACATATACAGCTACCTGAACTATCTTCTCTTATACATGCCGGATACTGATTACCGGAATAGGCCAGAAGATTTAGAAGATTTAATGCCTTGGTCTCCGCGTATACTAGCTGAATGCAAGAACTAGTGCCACATGGTATTAGTTCTTTTTTGGCACCCTGTTATTGAGCGGTTACAAAAAAATTGCTTTTATCACTTATCTTACCTCATAAAAAGAAAGTCCACAAAGTGGTTTGCACTTTGTGGACTGCTTTGTCATACAGTTTAAATCGCTCTTTTCAAAGTTAATTGTATAATCTTCTCTTCCGAATCATCGCTTTTGTTTATAATATTGAACTTCCCATCTTGATATAACATCAGCTTGCTACACGCTAATAGCCCTATTCCAAATCCGTCTTGTTTTTTTGACTCAAATATCTTAAAGATATCTGTCTCAAAGTTGTAATCAAGGGTTCCATTGCTATCTATTATCTTGATGTCAGCGTTGTTGTCATCTGTATCAATATCAAAGTTGATAACGCATGGTATATTCAGTTTTCGAGACTCTTCTGATGCGTTTTTTATGATATTAAACAACACTTGCTTTAGAAAAGTTACATTTGCGATTACGCTTGCATTGCCGTTTATATTTATCTTAATATCATCGCTGTAATAAAACTGAGTATAAACCTTTTGTATGATGTTCGTCATATCACATGATTCAAGTTTCAGGGTGCCATGCTTTATAAATTCGCCATATTGCGTGATAAGAAGATTGATATTTCCTATAGCAGTATTTATCTGATTTGTAAATTTTTGCGTCCTTGCGTCATTATTTTCTAGCATGATGATATCATTAAAACCTTTCACTACTGTTGCGTTGTTTCTTATCTCATGTATTAAGTCGGATGAAAAAACATTCAGTGATTTATCCATGATGATTTTTTCAATCAATCGTTTGTGCTTATTCAGTGTTATGTTGTAAGTATATAAAAGGGTCGAGATTAAGGAAATAATCATAATATAATTCCCAATAACTCCAGGTATTAGTCCGTGAGTTCCCACTACATTTAAGCTCGTGATAGTGCTACCTGTCAACATCGCTATCATTGTAACTTTGACAAATGTTCGCAAATTGATGTTGTGTAATAAATTGACATATCTAAGGACTAGTAGAGGAAATAATAGAGTGAATAAAACGTAAACCTTGTAAACAGTCGCTAATGTTCCGTATTGTGGGAAGTAATAGTCATCAACAATATTGAGTTGAAGAATCCCTAGACTAGTAAAATTTATTACAATTACCATCAATGAACAAGCCATGGATATGAGTAATATAAACGTAGTGAATCTATTTTGAATAATCGTGTATAAAATGGCGGCTAAAGCTGGTAAAAGGAGCAATTGGCCAACTCTAAACACACGAAATAACCATAGAGCTGTGTCTGGACTAAGTTGTATCATAAATAATATGGCAAGGCTGAACTGCCATAAAGATATTGCTACGAGTAGCGCATATACCGAATTTGTAGTTTTATTGTTACCGTATATCTTTCTCAAAAAAGCTATTAGAACAATTGTATAGAGTGAAATTAGTATAGTTAATATAGACATTTGTATTTCCCTACCCTCACAACGCCATTGGTGCCGCCGTATCCATGTGATGTAATGATGAAATCATCTACATTGGTGTGTTTTTTCTCAAATAAGATACCATCATGATATGTGTAATTGCCCTTGCGATATGTTTTAGGAATAAATCCTTCCTTCATTCCAACTAGCGAGGCTATAATTTGACAACCGGCGCTTGCCGCATATGAATGCCCGTACACCCCTTTGATAGACGTGATAGGAATCTCTTTGTTTGTTAGCTCATAGTAATTCTGTAACTCTATTGTATCATTTTCACAGAGACCTAAGGCCTGACTATTTATGTATGATGGTAATCTGTTCCCAATACTCTTAACTAGGATACTTTTTAATTGAGTCCCCTTGGGATCACTTTGAAAGATATTCACTGCATCATTATTAATATAAACGTTCTCTATAGCTCCGTAACATAAATTGCCATTTCTTTTCATAAAGCGTTCTTCTGTCTCCAGTATGAGTAAAGAGCTACCTTCAGAAGGGGTAAATCCGTTACTCGAAAAATCAAATGGGCTTCCTACATCATCAGATGTCTTGCCAATTCCAACGAATTTCATTTTTGCATTCAGTGGGATTGTTCGGTCGCAAATGTTTGCATCTGTTCCACCAACAATTGCTATATCAGCAAATCCAGCTTCCATCAATAATTTTGCATAAAAGATAGCATCTACTCCTGTGGAACAAGAGTTAGTAAGGGTAGATGTAATATTAGTAGTACCGACATATGATGACACGGATAGAGCAATACTATTGTTATTGGCTCTAGCACAATCAAACATCGAGGGATTATCGCTGTATGTTATATCTATAATGTCAGTCATGGTCGTTAAAGTTGATCCGATTAGAACAACTGCATTGCCGAAATCTTCTCGTTTCAAATCGCACGTAGTTAATGCTTGTTTGAAAGCATTCAAAGCTAAGATGCTAGTCCTAGGATACTTTCTGTAAATGCCCGTGGTAAATTCAGAATCTAATTTAGCATTGTCCAATCTACCAGCATATGTTTTTCTACCTTTTTTATCACCGAAATCTACTTCTTCAAAACTCTTAATACTAGAGTCCATGTTTTTTATGAATATATCGTTGTTCTCTCCGTTAAATGAACAAACGCCATAACCAGTGATTAGAATATTTATAAACTTCACTCCCCTTTGCTCTATAGCGAATGATTATTTTCAATTAGAGTTGCATTTTGTATCCGAGGCTGAATGCTCAATAATTTCTTTCACTACGTCCTGCAAATTATGAATGTCAAATGGCTTCGAAATAAATGCATAAATACCATATACTTTTAGAGTATCAATATTATCTTCACTTATATAGGAAGAACTGATTATAATTTTCGCCTCTGTATTTACTTCACGTATTGCTTTGCAAATATCATACCCTAATAATTGACTTCCAAAAAACAAGTCAACAATATAGATGTCTGCCTTTCTCTCCTTTAAATCTTTGTAAAATTCATTAGGATTTGAAAAGCAATCAATCTCAACTATATCTTCAAAAATTGTTGTGTAAATCATGTTAATCTGTTCATTGTCTTCTACTGGTATTAGTAACACCTGTTTATTCCTCCTATAAAGGGGTTCGCTTTTTATATTACAATCTTTTAACTTTTTCGACAATTTCTTGTAAAATCCTTTAAATTCTATTTAAATTAAACTACGACATATCCAACAAAAAATAATGACCTTCTGAACGAAGGCCATTTCAAAAGAACTTTTAAATAAATCTCCTATGGGTCCGTTTACCATCGTATGTGAATACGACATTGCGAGTCTCGACTACTGTCTTTAAGTGGACGTTTCTTCCCCATAAGTAATGTAAATGAGGGATCGTCTTCTCTAGATACTTAATATCAAGTTCAATACCTTCGTACTGGTGCTCTATGAATAGTTCACCGTTAGACATATAGTCCCCGTCTTTTACAAGCAGAACTGGGAACCCACCATTGGTTTTCGAATTTGCTAGAGTATCACGAATGTTCTCCCATCCTTTGTCTACAACCTTCCACTGAAGACCGACTTTTCCGAACAAATATAAGTCTAGCTTTTCCACTAGGTCTTTCGTTAAATAATTGCGTAAGAAAGACTGGTCAGAGTCAACTTCACGAATCTCAAACATAGCATCTCTACCATGTTTACCTTCAATATCTTCGAACATCTTAAGGCCTAAATAGTAGGGATTGATACTAGTCTTGGATGGTTGAATCACCTGTGCATTTAACTTCGCATAATCAATTGATTCCTGACCTGTAAGTGGCAGCTCACGCAGTATTCGCATATGCCAATAGGAAGCCCAGCCTTCGTTATTCTAAGGTGCTTATATTCTTTTAATCAATATTATATAGGTATGCTCATATCATCATGAATTACAATCTTTGCAAATTCTACACTATTCATACCTAACCAATAATGCAAATGAAAGGTATAGTCAATATCTCGTCTCCAAGCCTTGTCTTCACCCCTCTTCTTCTGAGGATCTTCGGGCCCTTTGCCAGTTCTTAACGCATGTGTATCTACCATATTTTCTTGAAAAATTTTCACTGATAAGATAAATTTTTTACCAAAATCCCATTTAGAAATTGCTTCAATTGAATTATTTAGTCCAGACTCTATATTCCGTTGGTATATATATATTAACAACGCCATTTTATATTGTTCATCACTTTTAGACGTTTTCCACATCTTAATGGGGTCGATTGATTTATATAATCCAAGCATATTTTTACTACATTTAAAATTATAGTCTATATCATATGGAAAGTGTGGTATTTTTTTACTAAAGTTATTTTGATTACATTTTAAAATCTTCGCTGATATATTTAATTCTTTAAACTCAAAATTCAAAATTCTGTTAATGTATATTTGTTCGGTCTCGCTACTATTTATATAATAGTCTACTAAAGCCATCTGTACCATTAGATTAAGGCTAGATATCCTGTACTCTTCAGGCAGGCTTTGAATTAATTCGAGTGGATTACAAGTACAGTCCTGATAAATTATATCCTCATTTTTTAAATAATGCTCAACTGTTGTAGTTTTTAATAACCCTTCTACTACATCGATTATATCTTTCGCTTGTATTTCAACCAATCCATACGATAAAATTGATGATTTAATATTATCCCACAATGGATAATCACCTGTATCAAATAGTATTTCCATTGTTCTTTCAGTGATTAATATATTAGCCCAATCCGTATTTTTAAAATCATTCCATAAAAGTAGGTTATTTACGTAATCCTCAAATTGTTGCATATTTCCATCCTGTTGAGGGCATGCAAAGTTAAACGGGTCAATATAAATATTAATCATACTGACTCTCCCTTTTACGCTTTATCATGCCTGCTCTTAATATCGCTGCAGCATTATCTTCATTTTCATCAAAGAAACCTTTTGGCCATTTCTCAATTACTCCATACTTGTTTATTTTAACTGGTCTATATAGAGATTGTCCTCCCTCTTTCTCCACAAAGTATATAATTATCTCTTTAGATAAATTATCTTTTTCTGAAATTGCAGAATGAAATCTTAACCTATTTATGAAATATTCGCTATGCGTTTCTATGATACATTGTTTTTTTAGTTTTATCATTGATACAAAAAAATCAGCTAGTCTATTTTGAACTCGTGGATGAAGATGTAGTTCAGGTTGTTCAAACACGAGCGTTGAACCAGTATCTGCCAATAAAGACTGTACTAATATTGGTAATACCTGACTCACGCCTACACCTACGTGGGTTAAATCATGTAATGTCTCTGCTCCAGGAGCTGAAACCTTTAATTCATGTCCTAATTTTCCTTTATCGGCAGTTTTTACACCGCTTGCAACTCCCATGTATTTTAGCCAATCTAATACTGCTTCTGACAAAGGAACTTGTTCTTCATATGTCTCTATAATATTATTAAAACAACTACTTGGTATATACTTTATCAACATGTTTCTATGAATCTCTAGTACAGCAGCAGTGTTTTCTCCTCTAAATCCAATATCCATTGAATCAGTACCTCCAGAAAAAGGATATACTGGTTTCGGATCATCTCTTAGTGGTCCTAAATATTTCACTTTTCTTCCAAAATACATTTTTATGTAGTCAACAGCTGCATTTGATATATCTGGCAATGGAACAGATGTTAAAGAATATTCTGATCTATTACCTAGCATAATCTTTTTTAAATCAGTTGATATTTTAGCTAAATGTTGTTCAAGTAATCTACGTTCATACTTTTGGGGTAATGACCTTAAACATTTTTTAAAGTTTTCAATATTAAAGTTATTTTCTAATTTATTTTTTGATTTGTTAAACCTATTTTTTATAGTGTCACTATCAATAATTTTATCAAATATGTTAAGCTCTTTTAGGAATACTTCTTTTAGTGAGTCATTAGAGCTTAGAATCTCGTTAAAAGTTTTTATATTCTCAGAATCTAAATATTCATAATCGGAAATTAGATATTGTATTATTCGCTCAACTTTTTCTTCGATAACATCATATATATATGTGATTCTGCCAGGTAAAAAATGCATTAACGATGCCCCAACTAATTTGCTGTTGCTTAAAAAACGTCTCCCATAAAGATTTTTCCCTAAGTTATTGACCTTAACTACTTCATAGTCATTAAAGTGTGCATTTAATGAATCTCTAATTTTGTAATTCTTTAATCTATTCTCTATTCCTTTCTCGCTACGTTTTAAGTGTATTTCTGAATCATGATCAGCAAAAACTGACCTAACCCTTAGCTGCGAACTCTCCAATCTTGGTTGGAGCTGGTGAATATCTTTTTCATCGTAAGCCCCTTTTGCAGAGAATATATAACGACAATCTATCTCTTTAATGTCTTCGCTATTATGACTAAATTCTATATAGTAATTCCTGTGAGATGGAATCATTTTACTTTCTTTATTTAAAGGTGATAGATTAAAGCCAATAAGTATTTCATCCTCAACTGCATTGTTTGATATCACATCATCAAATGCCCCTAGTCGTATAATGTGACCATTTAATATCACTGCCTTAGAATTTACTGGATTTTGAAGAGTTTGTGTAGTTAATAATATGCTTTGAATAATAGTGCTTTTACCAGAACTATTAGCACCTGCAAAAATCGTAAGGGGTGCAAATTCTAAAGTAGTTTCTTTATAGATGGATTTAAAATTCCTTAAGGTCCAGTTTTTAATCATAGTCGTATACCCTCACTTTCATATTTTTCATTCATAAATTTTTTAGATTTTACAGCATGTCTTATTTGATTACTACACTATACTATCATTTCACAAAAGTTTTGTATTATCTTCTACATTAAACATGTTTCACCTTTGTTGCAATTTGTCGCATATTGTCGAATCGAAATATTTTTTATCATTTCTTTCCAAACACCGATAGACATCTTCTATCTTTACTGTTATTTCTTTCCTAATAACCGAATCAGTGTTTATAACCTTGTCCATCTGTCTATAATGATGAACATGGACAAGCGAGGACAACCTATACAGGGTAGGACAAGCTATCAAAATGTTGCTATATCAACTCGGTAATTGGCAGCGTTCGGGATGCCAAACATGCTTAATCCCCGAACATCCCCAAACTTGTCCCACTTTCATTCTTGCCTAATTACCGAAATTGCTCATAAAAAGAGCTTGCCCGAAGGACAAGCCAGTTTTATGTAATATCAGAGAAGTTAATTTGATCTCTTTTTAACTCTAGCATTTGGTTATAGGTAAACTTTGAAGATGCTAGTTCATATTTTAAATTTATTTCAATTTCGTACTTATCTTTTCTTAGAGCCTTGACAACAATCGAATCTACTATATCCGTGACAAGCATTCTCCACTCTCGGTCGGTAACATCGCTGCGATGCTTACCTAAACTGCTTAATATAGGAATCCAATGCTCTTTATGGGTAAATACTTCCTTGATTTTCTCTATATTATCTAAAATATCGTTAATTCGATTTTGTATGTTTATCTTTTGCTGAACCAAGTGGTTTCGATATAGTGTGAAGCTTTCGAGAATATCACTATTATCTTGATTGTATACTCTTCTAGACAGACGGCTTAATTTAAATTCGACTACTGTTATCTTATTGTTGTAACTATCGATATCATCAGAAATAGCGGCTTTTTCTTGTCGCATTTGCTTGATGTCATTTTCTAAGCTTTCTTTAATTTTATTAATAATTTTCTCATTGTCTGTATTAATGATTAACTCTAATCGCAGACGATTTTGGATATTTAAATCAAGGCGTTAGGACACTAATCTGACTTTTTTACAAGAACGGTTCGTACACAAATATAGCCTACTCCCAGATCTACCACTATTTGTTTCTTGATTCACGACTTTCAGTTTATTATTGCAATGCCCACAATATATCAAATCTCTAACAAGATAAGGTGTTTCATAAAATTTCGGATCTATTTCTTTCTGGCTTTTCTTATGCATTAAGAAGTAGCATCGGTCCCAGGTTGCTTGAGATATTATTGGCTCTATATTTTCTAGTTTGGCTAGTATTGGATCTTTGTCAATATTATCGTCATGATTTGCCCTTAAACCCCATCTCTGTAAACCGATATATTTGGGATTTTTCAGAATGTACTCAACCTTTTGCCTAATCCATTTTTTATCATTAGTAAGCTCATAAATATATTTGGCAACTTATTGCAACTTTGGCCTTCTGCATATAATTCGAAAATCTTTTTTACGGTATTAGCTTCGGAGGGTATCTGCTCAAAGGATTTTTCCGTAGGATTATATTGATATCCATAAGGGATTCTACCACCTAATGGTTTACCTTCTTTAGCACTAGCTTCCGCTTTACTTCGAGTTCTATCTCTGTTTTGATCGACCTCGTATTTTGCAATTGCACTTTTTAGAAAACCAAAGATATCTTCTGGTTCATCATCAACACTGGGTGGTGAGTCTGAAAGTATAACAATAGGTTTATTAGCAGCTGCAAAAACTGAGCGTATCTCACTAGTTTCAAGAGGGTCTCTACTAATGCGATCAATTTTGTACACTGCTACATAATCGAATATGTCATCAGTCAGATCATTGATCAATTCATTTAGCTGCTTGCGTTGGGATTTTGCTTTCTTAGTTGCTGATACACCTTGGTCTGTGTACCATTTTACTATTTCTATTTCATATTGCTTCGCAAATGTATTCATTGCATCAATCTGTAAATCTAAGTCTTGCTTGTTTGTAGAAACTCGCCCGTAGAAAGCACATCTTTTGCCTAATTGAAATACGTCATTAAGATTCAATATTACCTCCTCCAGTCATATTATTAAGAGGATGTTTAAACTCAATGTCAACAGAAGTTCCTTCAACGTAAATATGATTGATTATGTCTTGTAAAATCTCTGGTGATCCCAGTTCTATAGAATCTATTGCAAGCTCAACTGTTCTAAATGATTTGTTTTTCTAATTCGTATATTTCTTTAGTGAAATGTTCTATCTCATTGCGCTTCGTTCTATATTCAGTATAGATATTACGTATTTCAGTATTATCTATTTCGCCTACATTCAATGTCGACTCAATTGCATGAAAGAGCATATCCTTTAGTTTCTCAATTTCTTTGATATTATCACTTATTTTCTTCTCAATAGATACAACGTGACGTTTGCAATATCTAGAAATAAGTTCATTGTAGTCTGACGTAAAGATAGTGGAAATATATTCGGTAGTATCTTGTAAAACTAAGCTTTCAAGATCATCTTTCTTTAGATGTGTTTTGCTTTTCGTGCAATGATATATGGGTTTAGATTTTCTACCTTTTAATGGATTATAACAACGCTTGCATATTACGATTCCGATTAGGAAGTAATTAAGGTTTAGTGGTTCCTTTGCTTTTTTATGTTTTTTTGTAGATTCAAGAATGTCATAGACAACCTGCCATTTCTCTTCATCTATAATTTTTAACATTTTATATTCTTGAATCATTGGTTCAGCGTTAGGAACCTTAAAGATTCTAATTCCTTTATATGTGGAGTTCTGTAATAGTTCTCGAATGTATGTTGGGGTCCATTTTCGTTCAGTGCTATGTGATTTAGCAAAGTCAGCCAATTCATTTAAGGTATGGCCGTTATAGAGCATTTCATAAAGTTCCTTTACTAAAGAAAGCTTTTGCTCGTTTCTTTCTATGGAATTATCAAAAGTATCGTAGCCAAATGGAAGGGGACCTTTATAGTTTCCTGAACGAAAGGCAGCTACATTTTTGGCCCTGATGCGCTCATGAATCTGTTTACCTTCCAATTGAACCATATAGCCAACGAATATCTCATAAAACTCTCCATTTGCTGAATATTTCATCTCCTGTTCATCATCAGCAGTAAAGAAGACGTTAACATTATATTTTTTGAAAATACGGTAGAGTTTGATGTGTTGAATGACATTCCTTGCTAATCGATCTCTTTTATAGACGAGTACATTTTTCACTTTACCTTCTCTTATATAACTTAGTAGTACCTTTAATTGTTCTCTTTCGTCGATGTTCGTTTTTCTCGCCGATATGGCATCGTCAATTAGTTCTTTATCGATGATAAGATGATTAGCTGCTGCTTTTTCAAACGCTTTATACCGCTGCATTTGAATAGAATGCTGTTGCATTGTAGTAGAACGTCTATAGTATGCAATAGTTTCCATAGGGTCACCCCTTGCTTTTTATTAAATCCTATGCAGAAAAAATGGGATTAGCCCTTTTTGTCCGACTTTTGCTCGACATAGTTAATTAGCTCTTTTTTCGCAATACTAACCCGTATTTCAAACCATTTTTCATTAGAGGTCTCATAATATACAACTGTCCTTTTCGTAATGTGCAATGATTCTTTCTCTCGCTTTTTCGTTATATAAATCACCACTTTCAAGATTGGAGGTATTAACTAATGAATTATTTTGGCCCTAAGTTGCGTTTAATTCGAATGCAAAAAGGTATTGGCTTAAACCAATTAGCAAATAAGCTTGATATTTCTTCAGGGTATTTAAGTAATTTGGAACGAGGGAAAACAGATACCATTCCTCTTACCTTACTCAATAGACTAGAACAGGAATTGAGCTTGTCCGTTTCTGAATTAATTGGTGGAAGACATGATAACCACGCCCAAGGCCAACCCTTTGACGAATACGACTATCGTTTGAAAATCTGCTTCAACGAGTTAGCTGAACTTCAGAAAAAAGACATCGGTTTTGCTGACTATCTAATCACTATTGTTGAAAAAGGGTTGGAACTTTCTAAAAAGCAATGAGGTAAATCTAAGCGCTTTAGCTATAAGTTGCTCAAAGAAATATAAAAATATTCATTATGTGAGCACTGTTTTTATCTATGAATAGAAGCTAACAAAAAAACAAAGCCTAATCCGAAATGGATAGGCTTATTTTTGTTTGTCTGAGAAAGTAACATTAAATTTTTTAGCTTGCTCCAGACCTAATTGCTGTTGCAATACTTGTTCAGCAGCAGCTTTTCTCACCTTGCGTGACCAACGTTCGATTTTATCTATGATTTCTCTTTTTACGGCTTGGTTTGAAACATCATCAATAGATGAAAACGTTTGATCACCATATTCGCTTTGGTATATAAATGTAATCTTTACTTCGGACATAAAATCTCCCCCTGATAAAGCCTATGAAGAGACTAGGGAGGGACAACCCATTTATTTTTGCTTGTTCATCATTAAATTTACTTAGGCATATATATAAGACAAACGGCAAGGAGGGATATACATGGCTAATAACATAGAAAAGAATGTAGATCGATCAATAGCTATTTATTGCCGTGTATCCACCGATGAGCAAGCTCGTGAAGGTGTATCTCTTGATGAACAACAAGTCCGTTTAAAAGCTTATTGTCGCGCTATGGGCTGGGACCTTACCCCACTTGTATTTGTGGATGACGGGTATTCTGCAAAGTCAACTGACCGTCCACAATTGAATAAATTGCTGGCGAAAGTTAAAGCTGGTGAGCTATCCAAAATCATGGTCACTAAGCTTGACCGCATGAGCCGAAGATTATTGGATTTACTTAAAATGATTGATTTATTTCAAGAGCACGATGTATCTTTCATCTCAATTAGTGAGTCCTTTGATACAAATACACCTTCTGGAAGACTGACATTACAGGTGTTAGGGGCCGTGGCAGAGTTTGAACGCGAGCGTATTCGTGAGCGTGTTTTTGAAAATATGATCCATGCTGCTAAAGGTGGCAAATGGCTCACGCAAAGCCCTTATGGTTATAGATTATTTGATAAAGAATTAGTCATTCATGAAGAAGAGGCTAAAATTGTTAAAAGAGTTTATGAGGCCTATCTTGATAAAGGAATGGGTTGTTTTGCTGTTGCTAAAATGCTAAATAAAGAAGGTATCCCCTCCCGATTTAATAAAGAATGGTCGTTACGATCAGTAAAGTTGATGCTTACCAATCCAGCTTACAAAGGAACTTTAGTATGGAATCGCGTTGATTCAAGCAAAAAGAATCGTAAAGTAAAAGACGAAAGTGAATGGGTATCTTTGGACGAATGCCTACCAGTCATTATTGATGAGGATAAGTGGGAGGAAGTGCAGAAGCGTGTAAATGGCAATCAAATTGCTCCCCGTGCTGTATCTAGTCCTCATTTACTTGGTGGTCTTCTTAAATGTGGGAATTGTGGATCTGGCATGAGTATCGGTTGGTCAGGGTCAAAAAATAATCGTTATCGAGTTTACCGTTGCTCCGCAAATAAGAATAAAGGGACATGTACAAGTAAACAGTATCGGGCAGATGATGTAGAGCAGTGGTTCAAGGAAGGATTAAAAAGATTAGTTGATTCACTCGATGAAACTTTAGTGCCTATGATTATTGAACAACAAATGGAAAAGGACCTAAGTTATATACAAAATAGAATTGAAGTAGCTAGAAAGCGTTATGGACGAAAGGTCGAAGCTTATTCAGCAGACCTGATTACTATTGAAGATCTGAAATTGGAGAAAGATCGGATGGAGCAGGATATTGAGTTGCTAAATGGACTTAAGTTGATACAGGAAGATCAATTTGATATTGAAAAAATTAAAAAAGAAATACAAAAAAAGACATCCAAAGTTTTGGAGTCTTTGGATGTTCTTACAATTGAAGATGCTAAATCGCTTATTTATACATTTGTTGATAATACTAAGGTACTAGATTATGGGTCTATTGTAATAACTATAAAAGTTTAAGATTAGTGTAATAGTCAAAGATTCAACCATGCTTTAATATTACAACATTATGTATTTTACATCTGTGTTTATAAATTGTATTTAGTTTTTAAACTGTTTATTGCTGCCATTACTTTGTCAAAATCAGTTGTCCATCTTTATTTTCATCAGTCATTATGTGTGGAGAAATACTATAAGAAATTTTCCCATTGTACTCCATTAAAACATAAATTGCTGGCCTCAAATTGCAATCTTTATTCCAGTCCACAAATCATAGCAAACCAAGTAGTTAATATCTTTGCCATGACTTGAAGCTACTTTTATTATTTCAGCATGTGTATATACGGGGTTTTTCAAAATATCACTCCTTAAGGATTTTTCTCTAAAAGTGTATAACCATACCAGTTCATATCTAAAAACAACTTATAAGCCTTATTGCAATTTAAACCTTTTATTTTACCAAAGATCAAATCTTAACATCAACTGATCGCCATTTACCTTCTTCTTCAACAAAATATATGATTATTTCTTTTTCAGTTTCGCTAGTATTGCGCTCCAGTAAATACGTCAATCGCAATGCAAAAACATCCGTAAAGTTCTTATATGTACCAATATAAAATGGTCGGTGATAGTTGATACTACTATTCTTATTATCTTTAATAGATTTTAACAAATGTTGGGTATCTTCATCGTAAACCAAATCATTAAGGTCTTTCTTGATATTAATGAAATAATCTCTAAACGCAGCATAGAAGCTAAATATTCTATCAGTGGCTTCTGGTTTTCTATCAAAGAAGCTGTATTTTCGGGTCTGAATCATAACATCTGTGAGATTAAGCTCATATTGCTTCTCTTTGTCCCAGTACCAGATAAGCTTTTGAGGGCGTATATTAGGATCAAACTTATCATCTCTCTTTTCATAAAGAATCATATTTGAGTTATCATCGTTTCTTCTTGAACCTTCACTTAAATACAAAGGAACACCATTTTCATCTACAAGGTATAAATCCATACCCATCCACCGGTCTGTTTGACTCTTATTATCACTTTTCAATGCTATACCTGAAATGATAATGGTCCAGCCATGAGGACTCTCTACTAATCGTTTATCATAAAATAACATTAGCCTCATAGCAATGTTCTGGAGTTTAATAGGAAGCTTACTAGCAAAATCAAACTTCCTCGCTATCTTATCAAAATCATCTGGTGCAGCTGTTTTGTTTACAAGTAAAATCTCTTTCCATTGAATGACTTGTTCATTTCCTTCTTCTAGCTCCCAGCCGCTGATTTTAATAGACTTCGTTGTGACTGTATGCTGCTGATAGAAATATATAGTAACGGCGGCCCACGCTATGAAAGCTACGACTATAACACCTAATAAAATCTTGTACTTTTTTCTCATCTCGCACCTCTTATCTATAACTTTTGCAAATACTGATTTTAAAAGCCTTTGATTACTTCTATGGTATTTGTATAGTGTTCATCGATAATCATCATTTGCTCTGAAAGTAAATCAATAAATGATACTGGCGAATTCGATTCACTTTTATACTCATCTCGTATTGTTTCATATACCTTTATTACAGATTCTAACTGTTGTCTTTCCTCACTCGTAATTGAATAATCACCGTTTCTTAGAAACTTTAAGTTCATACTATGTAAAAACATATCTACTCTTAATAAGCTATATTGAAATAAAATCCATTTCGGAACGTTTTGGTCCATTTCATATGGTCTAATTCGATTTAAACATCCATTTATACTTCTGCTTGCTCCAATAACAACTCTCCAAGAGTTATATAAATCTATTTCCATGTGTTGGTTCAAATCACCATTAGAATGGTCAAGGAAAATATGCAACGAATTAGCGAGGCTTTCTCCATAAACTGATATCTCCCATAAACTATTTTGGTTTATGCTCTGGTTTTGAGTGATTTTGTGATTGTATATATGATAAACGTAAATATTAAATATAATGGATACTATTAAGGATAATACAAGAATATTTGATGATTTAGGTTTCATCTGCAACCTCATTTCTAGCAAATTTAAGGCATTTTGGTATAACATATGTATATTTTTATTCGCTTTGTTTCCTTAAATTTCCTTCTTTTCTAAAATAATTATGTATATAACGCTTTATTGAATAAAAAAAGACAGTTATCTGATGACAACTGTCAGTATCTATACATTCATACCCATTACGACCATAACAAAAATTATTATTTAATCAGATGCATTAAAGAGCCTAAACTTTGTTCTAAAGCCTCGGATACAAGCTGATAGAAGTCGTTTTAATGCTCAATCGTATGCGCTAACATTATACTTAATTTGTAGCGTTCTGTACAAAATCTTTTTTTATACTATAGGCAGCTATAAAAAGCCATTCAATGCAATATTAAAATATTACCACGTTTGCTAGCAACATCATATTGATGATAATGCGTTTAATGATACAGTAAGTATGCAAACACTAGAGCAATTGACCTAGCTACTGGCATGAAAAAATGGAGTGTACGTTTTTCTGATAATTCTAACGTTAGTTTCCACACAGGAATATATCACTCCGATTCAGCTGTTCGAAATGGTGTTGTTTACGTAGGAAGCCGCAAGCGATTTTATGCCATTCGTGACAAAGGAAATACCTATGAAATTTTGTGGTCAGTTCCTTTAAGGGGTTGGATAATACTGCTCCAATTATTACGGATAAAACAATATATATTAGTCAGTTTAGGAGTGATTTAATTGCACTTGACCTTAAGACAGGCGAAGTTCTGTTAGACGTCCCTCCCATCATCATTGATAATACTACAATGATGCCCATTCGCTTTATCAGTGATATCTTGGACTTTGATGTTCGGTGGGATGAGCAAACCCGTTCAGTATACATCATTAAATCTTATAGGGATTATGGTATAGGGACCTTGATAATAGATGGCCAAGTCTTTCCTCAAGGTATAGGTATTAAAAAAAGCATAGGTTTGATGGTTAATCCAAAAATTTTATTCCGACATATTGGGGCAGAATATTCTGTGCTTTATCCCGCATCACCTGAAGCATATGCTATTTTAGATAATCAGAAAAATATTTTTAGTATCCCTCCTAATTTTAAAGAGCATGTTGCTTTTTACAATGGAAAGGAAATTCCCGTTGCGTCAATTTTTGGTCCAGGCGAGATATTGTATGTGCAACTAAGCTTCTTCGAACAGGCTTTTGGTTGGAAGTACACTTTAGATATATTTACTAATACTTTAGAAATAATAACTGATCAGCATTAATCTCCAAAAGAAATGTACAGAAAAGCCCCCTTATCGAACAGTGAAATAGAAATTGTTCTACATGGGGGCTTTAATAAATTATTATCCAAATATCTAAATTAAAAGCTGCATTTATATGACCTTACTCTTCTATACGCTTATATATCGAGATACCCTTAGAAGAAGGAAGCCCAAGCGCAATAGTTGATACTAGAGAGATGATATTACAATAAAAATGGCCATCCCATGATGGCCATTTTTATACAAACCCTACTTTATTAATTTCAAATACACATCCAAACTACGTACTAGCGCCTCGGATACTAGCTGGTAGAAATCATTATAATCCTCAGTGGTATGCGCTTTATCTAGTGCATTATAATACTGCAAACGTTCTTCTTTCTTAATAATCAATGGAGGATATCCATGCTTCATTAACTCTAAATTTAATAGCATTCTTGCAGTTCTGCCATTGCCATCAACAAAAGGGTGTATCTTCACGAATACAATATGCAATATAGCTGCACGTTGAATTACGTGTAAGCTTTGCCCTTCTTCATGATACCACTTAAGCAATTTCCCCATCTGATCAGGAACGAGCATAAAATCTGGTGGTATATGCATTGCACCACTGATTAGAACGTTTTCCTTTCTATATATTCCAGCATTTTGTTCATCGATTCCTTTTAAAATTATCTGGTGAATATTCTTAATCTGCCACTCCGAGAAAGTTTCCTTATTATGAACAATATCTTCAACATACAGAATCGCTTCCTTATGGTTAGTAGCCTCCAAATGCTCTTTCATCGTCTTGCCGCCAACCGTAATACCTTCTAAAACTACCTTAGTTTCTGATAGGGTAAGGGTATTACCTTCGATAGCATTGGAGTTATAGGTCCACTCAAGTAGTATGCTTTCTCTTATGCTCTTTACCGTATGTACTGGGAGTGGCCTTTTTTGATCTAATAGATTTTTCTTTTGTTCAATTCTCTCAAACATAATTATCATCCGTTCACTATGTAATAACCATATTATACTTGCTTCCGTCAAACTTTACAAACAAGCTAAACTGTTCTCGTTCCTATATCTACAATCTATAAACAAACAATAATACCATGGGAATTAATTACACTATTTCCTTAGCAGTCGATAAAGTATACTTACTTAAATAACAATGACTTTGTATCTTATATCTAGGGGTTGCATAATGAATGGCTTACAATAAACCTAAGCTAATTTTATTCACTATTATTTTTCTAATTCTATTTACCTTCATCATATTAGTTTCCATCTATGATGAAAACCCAGCAGCAGAAATTAAGTCGAGCCTCATTATGACTCATGCTATTTCTTTTCTATTATTAACTTTGAATATCTACCTCAGGATGAAGTATGAAAAAAGAGCTAGTATTACTGCTATTTGTGCATTTTCTATAATCCATTTATTTACTTTTTATCGATGGGATACTCCAAGTCTTGTACGTTAAGATTAGAGAGATGCACGATATTTGCTCCTCCGGAAGCCATTCCTTGTGCAAACTTTGGAAAAGTGACCTCTCCACTTTCATTATAAGGAATCCATGCATACTCGAGACTGTATGGCTGCATAAAGTTATAAAAATGCCGTCTTGGTTGCTTTGATTTTTCTACTTTTTCGTATGAATCAAGAAACGCGATCCATTCATTCGGAATAGGAACTACAGCGTACGATTTCTCTTCTTTCTCATAGAGAACAGTGGTATGAAGTTGGATCCTAGGTGTATACCGATGCACACTATCACTTACATAATACCCTCTACGACCAATTAAATAAAAATCTATCGTAGCTATGTCATTATCCGGACTTATGTTCCAGATTAAAGCATAGCTAGAAGGAGCTTTCGGATTCGTCTTCCATAAAAATGGTAGTTGGCTGGTGTCAATTCCTTCTATTCTCCAGCTCCGATTCTTCCATGTCCAGCAGCTAGTTGCATATCCATTTTCAGTAATGAAAGGTACTAATACATGCTTCTCATCTAAGAAAACAACATCTTGAATTTCCATTGCTTTGGGATTAAAATAATATCGGTTTAATGCTTCTATTGCTTGATCATCGTTTAAAAAATCTGTTGGTCCTGAAAAATAGTAATAATAAACTCCCACTGTTATTATTAGAAAGGCCGCAATACTTGTTTGAATCCAGATTTTATTCTGTTTCATTCCTTATCACCACCTTTCAAGAATGATTCATTACTACGAAAATATCGTTGTTTATCCTTCGAGTCTATTAAAATACCTTTCCCATCCCTTTCTACATATATCAACGTAAATAATCCGCTACCCCACTTAGATGATGTACCACTTAGTGAATAGGGGTATTTCTCAATTCTTTTATCTGGCTCCACATTAATAACGGTTTGTGTATACCAATCAATACTCATTAATTGTTCTTCCTCAAATAGAGGAAGGAACTGCTCGAAGCGTTCTTTATCAAATGTTACATTTTCAGCAGTAGGATGGATGGGAATAATTACTGCCTCGTCATACTGGGAAATATACGTTGAGAGATTTCCTTTAGGATAAACTACTGAATTTAAGAAAACTGCTATGATTGTCATTGCAATGAAGATAAAATTAGCAAAGAATCCTAGCCATGCAAAACGACGATAACGATTCCATGCCCCTTTTCGCGAAGAAGCATACCCATAGAGAATCCAAACTCCTAATGGCAAGATCGGAATTTTTATCATTGTTTGTAAGTTTGCATAGTTTAGGTCAAATGTAATTATGCCTACAAAAGTGGCGACATAAGCCTTCCAAAGTTTTGGCTTCACTTCTTGTTTTTGATAATAATAGTAAATCAAATAGATGATAAAGCTCCATGATAAAATAGAAAACACTACTTCTATAATATTATTAGGACCATTCCAGGTGACGTGCATTTTGTAATCTCCTTATTCCTTTTTACTCTTTCAAAAAGCAAATCTACGTGCCAATTTCCCTTAGCTTTTTTACTAGTTTTTTAATTGAATTAGCCTGTAGTAGCAAGAGAAGTCCAAGCATAATTTTTATTGCTTCTACCACTATACTGGAGTAAATTGGCCAGTGTATCTGTGGTATATTCATAAACTCTTTATCCATCATGGCAATTTGGGAAATATATCGAATCTGTTCTGGTATACTAAAAACTAATAATAATACACCTAAAATCGAATACGCGATTGGTTCAATTTTCTCTATATCTATATTTGTTGGTTCTTCTTTCGCCTCTTTCAATACCAGATAGCTTGATATTCTTTCTGCAAAAATCCATAGAATTATACCGAAAACAAATACTACGATTACTGGTATAGATAATGAGGCTAATATTCTATTAAAGTTTGGATCGTACATACCCATAAAACTCGGAAGAGAAATAGTTACGACATTACCAAGATACCTAAACCCAAGAACTATAAAACAAATGGACAGGACCCTTATAACCATAAATGCAATTGACTTCATTGATACGATCAACTTCCTCTCTATTTCTTTTCTATTAGCTATTTGTTTGCTCTTACCTGCATTTGCATAAATAACGTTTCTACATACCATTCGCTATTTGCCTTTAATTTCCTTTTTTCAAAATAATTAGGTCTAATAAAGCTTGTTTTAAATACAAAAAAAGACAGTTATTCTATTAAAAAAGACCTCCATAGAGGTCATTTAGCTTGTAAATATCTTATTGAAATGTTGCTTTTTATCAAACATAACTAATCTCTTTTTCTCGACTTCTTTTATTAACTTTTGTTCTTCCTCTAGCTGTTGTTGTGTTACCTTTTCTTTTATTCTCTTTTCTAGGTTTAAAATTGTATTAGCGATAACTATACACCAATTACCTTCTTCAATCCACTCAATATCTTTAGAACCACATTTGCTCGGAATATAATCCATTTCCCAATCCATTTCTATGTTCCCAATATCAACTACATCTAATGATTCGTTGTTATCAATATCTACTAGTATAATTACTAAATTCCAAGACCGATTTGTGCTCTCATCACGAGCACCTTATGAGAAGGAAGCCCAGCCTTCGTTGATTGAGATAATATCGCGCTGCCATGACTCAAGAATTTTACTATTTTCCATAATAAAATAGAGTAGGTCCTTTTCAGATATCTCGCAGCTGTATCTACTCTTTAGATTATCAAAGCTATTTCTCTCCTCTTCATCCGTGGCATCAAGGCCCCAAAGATCATCGTATGCAGTTTCTTTCCTGGAAGCTTTTAGCTGATCTCTTTTCTTTACATCAGCATTTGACGTGAATAGATCTTCCTGTCCTTTTCTCTCAAATAATGACGGATCTATATGCTCTTGAATCGCAATTACTGAATCTAAGAAGTCTTCCACTGCTTGAATCCCGTATTCGGATTCGTACTGCCGTATTCTCTCAGCCGCTACGGACATGCTTTCTACCATATATCGCGAAGTATTTCGGAAACGATTGTTATTCTTGAAAAAGTCACTATGACCTAACACGTGTGCCGAAACAAGCTTATTCTGTATGAGATTATTCCCTTCTAGTAAAAACGCGTAGCATGGATTTGAATTAATGACGAGTTCATAGATTCTATTTAGATTAAAGTCATATTGCATTTTCATTCGGTGAAACGACTTACCAAAGCTCCAGTGGGAGAACCTTGTCGGCATTCCATACGCTGCAATGGTGTAAATGATATCTGCCGGACACACCTCATAATGCATGGGAAAATAATCTAAGCCAAAGCTGTCTGCAATTGCCATGATATCCCTCCTGCTTTACGAACATCGTTTTCAGTGCCTTATGCACATCTGCCCGTTCACGAATCACAGCCTTACGGAATTTCGGATGCTCAAGATGATTATAGACAGACATTAAGCTAGAATGGCGGTTGTACTGGTTTACCTCGCCATAGCCAAGCATATTACTGAGGTCCATAAGCTCTTTAATTAATTTGACACAACGATTATTATCCGATGTTAAATTGTCTCCGTCAGAGAAATGAATCGGATAAATATTATGTTTGGATGGGCTGTACTGCTGATGAATGAGTTCAATGGCTAAACGATAGGCAGAAGAACATATGGTTCCTCCACTTTCCCCTTTTGTGAAGAATTCTTCCTCGGTAACAACCTTTGCTTCGGTATGATGGGAAATGAACACAATATCAACCTTCTCGTATCGAGTGCGCAGGAAGCGAATCATCCAGAAAAAAAAACTCCGCGCAATGTACTTCTCAAATTGTCCCATCGATCCACTGGTATCCATCATCGCTAGTATGACTGCATTGGAGTGTGGAACCATGATCTCTTCCCACGTCTTATAGCGCAAATCGTCTGTCGAAATGTTGTGAATGCCTGGGCTGCCATCTCGCGCATTCCGCTTGAGATTCTCCAAGATTGTACGTTTCTTATCAATATTTCCTGTTAGCCCTTTTTTCCGAATATCATTAAAGCGTATTTCGTCAATGGTGATTTGTTCGTTTTCCTTCTTCTCTAAGTTCGGTAATTCAAGATCCTTGAAGATCATTTCTTCTAACTCATCAACAGATACTTCTGCTTCGTAATAGTCAACACCCGGTTGTTCCCCAGCTCCAGAATCTTGCCCATCACCTGGTGCTGGTCGTCCCGCTTGTTGATCCTTAGCGATTACGTCCCCAACCTGGCTATCGCCATCTCCTTGTCCTCCATGTTTTTGCTTGTTAAAATTGTATCGAAAGCGATATTCATCTAGAGAGCGAATAGGAACTTTTACAACGTCCTTACCCCTAGACATAATAATCGATTCCTCGGTAATCAAATCCGGTATATTCTTCTTAATGGCTTCTTTAATTTTCTCTTGATGGCGAACCTGATCGAGATGCCCCTTACGATGAAGAGACCAGTCATCCTTCGATAAGATAAATAATCGGTCATTCATGTTGACATTCACCCCCATAAAACCTCTACTACTATATGTATGCGTAAGATTGGGAATGTTTCAATATAAAAATACTCCCCAAAGGCTAGTATAGATTCGTTACATCTATGTCCTGTAGGGAGTACTCTATTTAATGATTTTAGTTTATGTGATTTGTTTAGCTTAGTAAGTTGTTAGTTATTTGATTGCATCTAACTTTTCGCGGAAAGCCTTTTCATCGAGTGGTCCAATATAGTTCCACACTTCTTCGCCACTAGCATTATACGTGTACAACGTTGGTACATAACGGACTTGGTACTGTGTTAAGAATTCTTCATTCGAGCTACGGTTTGCATCAACTTTTATAAAAGCAATATTACTATACTCTTCTTCTGCTACTAACTTGTTAAATACGACATCCAGTCGCACACAAGACGGTCAGGTGTCTGTATAAAAATACAGGAAAATTGGTTGACCATTCTCTAAAGCTGTGTGAAAGCGATTGACTGCATCGCCGCGGTCTTTATAGTCACCAGTTTCGTTTCCATTCTGGTTAGTAGGCGGAAGTTGATCTACGCCCTTTTTCTCATCATCCTGATTACCACAGCCCGCTAATATTGTTATTGCTAGTAATGCTATTAGCATGACGAGAGCATATCTTTGGATAGCTTTTAGATTTACAAATGCCATTGGAATTCCCCATTTCTTTTTTATAATTTATCACAAAGATTCAATACAGTCGATAAGCAAGCTTTTCCTAACGAAACCACTGGATATATTTCTTCGCAAGCTTTGGTAGAAAGCCAGAGAATAATTTCTTGCGCCAATATTGGTCAGCGGCCCTTTGGAGAATTGCCCCATGGGTTGGGTACGGGTGTATTACCTTGGAAACGTTTCCGATTGGGTGCTTATATTGCTTGGCATAGACGAGCTCTTGCATCCAAGTACTTGCGCCTTTCCCGACGGCATGTGCACCGAGAATGAAACCCTTTTTATCTGTAATCACTTTAAGGATACCGACCGATTGACGATCCGTGACAAAACGATCCACATCATCTACGTTCACCTTGTAGACTTCAAGATTATCTACGTGTTTACAACGCGCTTCATCTTCCGTTAAGCCCAAGTGATAAATTTCCGGGTCCGTATACGTAACCCATGGCAGCGAATCATATTGCGCTTTATTCCGTAAGCCAAACACGGCATTCGCAATCACGGCCTTCCCTTCCATCCCCGCAGCGTGGGTGAATAAGTATTTCCCAATTATATCTCCCACGGCAAAAATATTAGAAACAGAAGTTTGCAGAGTGTCTTTAACAAGTACATGTCCATTCTGCGTCTCGACACCAATCTTCTCTAAACCTAAAGATTCAATATTGCTTGTTCTACCGGCAGCGATTAGTAGCTGGTCTACTTCTAATGTTGTTTCTCGTTTCACTATATTCTTATCGTCAGTAGCAAGGTACTGAATGTGCAATCGGATACTACCCGAAGGATGAATTGGTTCAACCTTAGTAACCTGCGATTGGAAGTGGAATATCATTTCTTTTTCTAATTCTTGTAATGCGACCGGGATAAGCTCTTTATCTTCCTTAGCTAAGATTGTATTCGACCGAACGAATACATTGACTTCAGATCCTAGTCTCGAAAATGCTTGGGCCATTTCAAGTCCGATGGGCCCACCCCCGATTACTGCTAAACGCTTTGGCGCCGCATCTAAATCAAAAATCGTTTCATTCGTGATATATTCTACAGTTTCTAACCCTTCGATTGCTGGAATGGATGGCCTTGATCCAGTCGCTATTACGATTCTCTTGCCCCATATCTTCATTGTTTCTTGGTGCTGGCTCGCAATTTGGATTTCATTGCGTGTAATAAAAGAGCCTTCTCCATGATACACATCGACACCCATGTTCTCGAATCGCTCGACACTATCATGTTTTTCAATAATCTTCTGCGCATCTATTACACGCTTTTTCGCCACTCCGAAATCTATGTCTCCTGATAAATGCAGTCCGAATTCTTTGGCCGCCTTTCTAGCATTGTAGACTTCCTTTGCCGCTTGTAACAGTGCTTTCGATGGTACACAACCATAATGCAGGCAGTCGCCACCAGGCTGCTTTTCTTTTTCTATTAACGCTACCGATGCTCCTAAGCCAGCAGCTCCTGCTGCCACTGTAAGACCTCCGGCACCGCCACCGATGACAACGATGTCGTATTTTTTCATAACAGCATGAACTCCTTCTAATCGTTTCGAGCTTATACTTGTACTATACCATTTTCCAAAAGCTTATGTTAGAATTCTATGTGATTATAGACGAGAGTTTGCAAATCGGAGGAACGTATGACAGAACAACTATTAGATTTACTTCACGAATATAGAAGCTGGGCAATGGTAATTAGCATAATGCTAGGAGTTGTCATAGCGATTATGGGTGTCTTACCTAGTTATTTCTTAACTGCCGCTAATTTGGTTTTCTTCGGATTTTGGACTGGGACCTTGATTTCTTTCATTGGGGAAGTTCTCGGGGCAATTCTTGCGTTTATCTTATATCGAATGGGATTCCGTAACTTTTTGCAAAAACAATTAGAAAAATACCCGAAAGCACAAAGGCTCATTAATGCAGAAGGCAAGGATGCATTTATGCTTGTCCTCACCCTGCGATTATTGCCTTTTATGCCATCGGGTCTTGTAACCTTCGGAGGTGCTATTGGAAAGATTTCATTGCTTTCTTTCGCCATAGCAAGCTCCATCGGAAAACTACCGGCATTATTATTCGAAGCATTCTCTGTGTATCAGGTGACGCAATTCAATTGGTTAGGGAAGGTAATACTATTCTTAGCTTTACTATATTTCGTATATCTACTATTTAAATCCCGGAATTCTATATAAGTAATTTCTTTTCTTATTACTCTACAGATCACTAAAACTATACGAATTTATATCCGACTCCCCACACGGTTTTCAGGATTTCGTCGACAGGCACACCCTTACTTCTTAGCTTCTCGCGCAGATTCTTCACATGAGAGTCGACGGTTCGTAAATCACCGAGATAATCATAGCCCCAGATAAGCTCTAGTAGTTTCTCTCTAGAAAAAACTTTCCCAGGATTTACAAGGAATGTCTGTAAGAGTTGAAATTCCTTTGGCGTTAATTCAATTTCTAGCCCTTGATAGAACACCTGATAAGATTCCACATTGATTCTCAAACCCTTGTGTTCAAGGGTTTGATTCGTGTCATCTGGCTGGTCTTTTACTTCCGTAGTTCTTTTGGCTGTTCGTCGAAGAATTGCTTCTATCCTCGCTAATAACTCCATTTCCTCAAATGGCTTGACTATATAATCGTCAGCGCCAATCGTTAAACCTTTTACCTTATCCATGACTTGATCTCTTGCTGTCAGCATGATAATAGGAACATCACTAAAGCTTCGGATCTTTTGGCAAGTCTCCCATCCGTTTAGTTTCGGCATCATCACATCCAATAGCACTAAATCAAATGTAAATGCTTTTAACATTTCGATTGCTATTTCTCCTGAATCTGTGGTTTCTATCTCGTAGCCGTTTTTCGTCAAGTAAATCTCAATTAAGCGCTGCATTGGTGCCTCATCATCGACTACCAGTATTCTAGTCTTATGTTCCAACGGACGTCCTCCTTTTTTTTGTAAAAGTAACCGAAAAATATTTATTCATTCGGTAGTTGAATCTCGAATGTAGTCCCTTGACCTTCCTTGCTTGAAACGCTTATTTCCCCTTTATGTAATTCTATAATCTTTTTTACAATCGCTAGTCCAAGTCCTGAACCACCAGTATCCCGAGAGCGAGATTTCTCAGCGCGGTATAGTCTCTGCCATATAAACGGTATGTCATCCTCGCGAATGCCGCTCCCTGAATCGGAAACTGTTACTGTAGTATGTGTCATTGATTGTTTCAATGCAATTTGCACAAAACCACCAGGGGCTGTGTAACGTAATGCATTATCCAAGAGATTTACAATCACTTGTGACATCCTCTCACCGTCAAGGTTGATATTGCACTTTTCCTCTTCATGTTGAAAACACAAGGTGACTTCTTTCTCTGCATAAATCGGTGCTAGCTTCCCATACACACTATTGATAAGTTCTACTAAATCAATCCTGTATTTCACAATATTAAAAGATGGTTCATCCATTTTGCTTAGTGTTAGTAAGTCCTGCACTAAACGTTGCACCCTCTTCGATTCATCATAAATAATTTGATGAAATTGCTGAATCTCTTCTTGGTCTTTTACTTCATTTTTTACTAGTAGCTCCGAGTAACCTTTTAAATACGTTAGCGGTGTACGCAATTCGTGGGCTATATCTGATAAGAATTCATGGCGGCTTGTCTCATAATGATTCAGGTTTTTCGCCATTGCATTAATTGCTTGGCCTAGCTCCGCTAATTCGTCCCCACCTTTAGGCTTGATTTCAATGTCAAAGCTTCCTTTTGAAATACTTTCCGTTGCGTTTTTCATTTCTAGTAAGGGCCTCGTAATGACTCGTGACAATAGATAGATTAAAAGTACCCCTATTAGACCACTAATTAACCAAACCGCAACGACGATTTTAAATTGGAACGTTACAGCATCTCGTATGGGTTTCGTAGGTGTAAACATATATACAGCGCCAAACAGTTCGTTATTTTTAATAATTGGAGAACGAGTGACAATATAAGGCTTGTTTCGCCAGTCTATCTCGATGGCCTCCTGATGATGAATTCGTGCATGACCAAGTGGTTGTACGTATATATACTGGTCTTCCGTGACCGCTTCCGAGGCAATTAGAACCCTGCCATTCTTATCAACGACAATTACGTCAGTAATTGCATCTCTTTCCATAGAAGCTACATGCTCAAGTGTATGTATATTATAGTGCTCTGCTAATACTTCTGCATGTCCATGTCCCCGGTGCATTAACTCATCTGTTACGTATTCAATGAAAAACGTGTTAAATAGACTATGGGTTATGAAGACAACACCAGTTACGATTATCAGCAAAAGGATAGAAAAAATAATACTCAATTTCACCGATATGCGGTGTAACATATTCAACCCCCTTATCTATTCCAACGATAACTCTTCACTGATTCTACAAATATTTTGACTAAAAAGCAAAGATTTTCATCTCCATAAAAAAACCATAAATGCTACAAAGATTCAGCAAACTTCTCTGTTACAGTATGTTTATACAGAAATTATTGCTTTTATCAAAATAATTGATAGCACGAGTATAAGTTAGGAGGCCTTTTATTTATGAACCGATTACTAATTCTTGTTTTCGTATTTTTCATGATTATTGTCAATGGTATCGCGTTTAATGTATTTGACCCTAGTAATCATGCCCATGGAGATGAAACATCTTCCCATGGCAATTCATCAGAACATAGTGAGCAAGACAACCATGAACCTGAAAACAACTCTAATGAGATGATGAACGACCATGAAATGGATAGCATCGATCATGATATGGGGAATGAAAATCATGATATGGAAAATCAAAACCATGACACAAAAAATGAAAACACTGAAGTAACAAAAAAAGAAGAAAAAAAGAAATCCCATTCGGGGCATTAGAAGGGAGAAACATTCATGAGCATTACTGCTGAACAGACTCAACAACTAATTAGTATCAATACATCCCGTTCCTTTATAGATAGAACAGTCGATTATGTCTTATATTTTGCAACATTTGGTGGAATTGCGTTTATTGCGGGAGCGCTAGTTCATGCTTTAACGTTTTCAGTATATAACATGATTCTCCTAGGTATTGGATTGATATTAACTCCATGGAGTATTATTGCTCGAGAAAAAAGGCAGAAGCAAGCGAATCTAACGAAAGCGGATTACGAACGCGTCATTGTTACAATTGCCGTATCGGTAAGTGCAGGATGTATCAGTGGAGGAATCCTTCATTGGCAGGAAAATCCTGCGTTTGGCTTATTTATTGTTATTTCCGGATTTGTCTTTGCTTCGATTGCAACCATGCTTTATGCGACAAAACCACTAAAAGAGACAGTGATTAACTTTTTACTGAGCATTTCTATCTTTTCTGGGATTAGCTTTGTATCTGGAAGTGTAGTACACGCTATGAACGATTGGTTTACAAATTCTTCACTTATTTTTGTAGGTATCATTATGACACCAGTAGCCCTTTTGATTAAAGGGAAATTGTCTGCTCAAGCTAGTAAAACTTCCTTAAAAGATTTTCTGATCCTACTGTTCTTATCATTAGGAATTGGAGCAATTACTGGTGGAGTTATCCATTATGAGATAGATCCTCATTTCTCTAGCATGCTAATTATTGGTGGTTTTCTTTTATCCTATATTTCATCGTTATTTAAAGATAAAGGATCTCTTGTTGACTTGAGATCATAAGGAGCTGAATCGAATGAAATACAAAAAGTTATCTCAACGTATGGTTATTGCCATGCTGATTATACTAGTTATCCCTATGCAAGTGTTTGCAGACGCATCTCATGTCAAAAAAGATCCTATCCTCATCAACGATAATGGTTATGAAATTGAATTATATGTTAATCCTGACCCACTCAAAACGGGAAAAACAAAATTTGAACTGGTCGTTAGGAAAGATCAGGTATTGGTCACTTCTGACCTTCAATTAGAATATGAAATGGATGAAAGTGAACATCAAAAGGACGCTCACGGTGGCCATGGGGATACAGCGGGTCATGATGGACCAATTCATATAGATCTTCCTTATCTTGCGGAACATGAAATGCATTCTGCTGTTGTTGAAATAGACTCAAAAGGTTTATGGAATTTCAATTTATTGGTTGCGCATGGCGATACACATGATACCAATCATACAGCCGATTACGATGAAGTACATTTTCAGTTAGATGTACTCGATGCTGGACCGAATTTAATCTTCCTTGCTATGCTTGGAAATATAATGGCGATAGCGATGGTCTCTTCCACTATGATACAGAAGAAAAAGGAGGCGACTTCACATGAATAAAAATCGTGACCTATTAAAAGGCTGGATTGGTACCTTCATGCGTAGCAAATGGTACCCTGGTGTATTTACCTGGCCAGCAATGATTATCTTCGGAGTCATAATATATCAGACTTTATGGGGCCCGAATTCTGCCCATGATAACTTCGGTTCTGCAATGACTTGGGTTTTATGGTGGCCAATTATCCCTATAGTGTTTATTCTCTTAGGACGTTTCTGGTGTGCCGTATGCCCGTTTGCCACAATTAGTGATTTTGTGCAAAAATATTTCGGTGCAAATTTACCTGTTCCAAGGTTTTTACGAAAATACGGAATTTGGATTATTGATGCACTGTTTATCTTGATTACTTGGGCGGACCATGTGTATGGAATCGTTGGTTCACCTAGAGGTTCTGGATATCTCTTAATGCTATTATTCACCGGGGTAGTCGTTACTGGTATATTCTTTGAGCGCAGAGCTTGGTGCCGTCACTTATGTTTCCTTGGAGGTTTGTCCGGTAACTATTCTCGTGCTGGGATGCTTGAACTGAGAGCAACTCCTGATAAGTGTAAGACCTGTACCACTCAAAGCTGTTACAAGGGTGGAGAACAAGCGCCAGGTTGTCCAATGTTTGAATTCCCTAAGACGATGGATACGAGCGCACAATGTAATCTTTGCGGATATTGTGTGAAAAATTGTCCGAATGATAGCATTACATTAAAAACGAGAAAACCAACCAAAGAATTATGGAATATTCGTAAGCCACACTTACAAGAAGCGTTCCTTGCGATTATCATTATGGGTATCGTATTCGTACAGAATATTACAATGTTAGATATCTGGCCGACGATGCTTACAGCGCTAGAGGGATTCACAGGTACTACGAGCTACTACGTCAACTTTACAATTGCTTTTATGATAGCCATGTCTTTACCTGTGCTGATTATGCTAATTCCAGCGGCCATCGCCTCTAAAGCGGTTCAAGAAGGGATTTGGAAGAACCTAGCACGCTTTGGATATGCGATTATCCCATTAGATTTAGCGGGTCATATAGCTCATAACTTGTTCCACTTATTAGCAGAAGGTTTAGCGATTGTCTATACAGGGTTAGCAATGTTCGGAATTGAGATTGAAGGATCACCCGCTATATTAGATACTGCTGTCATTCAAGTGATGCAATATGGCTTAGTAGTCCTTGGAACAGTAGCTTCTATTTATGCAGTATACCGTATTGCGAAATCTAGCTACCCAGAAGGAACTTCTACGAATAAGCTTGTTATCCCTTATGCAGTCATCATGGTGTTCTTAGGAATCATTAACTTTGTCTTATTCTATCTGCCAATGGCTCATAGAATGTAATGACTTACGATTAGTATTCATAAAATAAAACAAACTCCCTACACTGAGAAGTGGATTTCTCCCCTGGTAGACAGGGGGAGTTCAAATATCAGATAGGGAGTTTTGCTATTTTTCTTTAACGATTCAACAGACTTCCTGTATATCGCAGCAGTTCATTCGCACAAGTGGAGCAATATCCATAATCATCAATTAAGCGCTTTACGACTTCGTTAACTTTTTTAAGCTGTAGTTCATCTGGTGTTTTCGAAGATGTGGTAATCTTCACTACGTCCTTTAAATCTGCAAATAGTTTTTTCTCAATGGCTTCCCTTAGTCGTTCGTGGGAATCGTAGTGAAAGCGTTTTCCTTTGCGAGCGTATGTGGAGATACGAATCATAATCTCTTCCCGGAAGGCACGTTTGGCATTCTCTGATATTCCGATTTGCTCCTCGATCGAACGCATTAACTTCTCATCAGGATCTATTTCTTCACCAGTAATCGGATCGGTAATCTTATGTGTATTGCAATATGCTTCTACATTGTCTAGGTAGTTCTCCATAAGTGTCTTAGCAGACTCTTCGTAGGAATAGACGAACGCCTTCTGTACTTCCTTCTTGGCTAACTCATCGTACTCCTTACGGGCAACGGAGATAAAGTTCAGATAACGATCGCGTTCTTCCTTAGAGATGCTCGGGTGCTGATCTAATCCATCCTTCAAAGCTCGTAGTACATCTAACGCATTAATACACTCCGTGTCACGTTTTATCAAGGCGCTTGAGATGCGATTGATGATGTATCGCGGATCGATACCAGTCATTCCTTCATCAAGCCATTCATTCTGCAATTCCTTGAGGTCCTTATCCTTAAATCCTTCTACGTCTTCTCCATCATAGAGGCGCATTTTCTTGAGTAGATCCATTCCTTGCTTCTTAGACTCCTTAAGACGAGTAAGAATTGTAAAGATTCCAGCAGCTTTTAACGCATGCGGTGCAATATGGATATGGTTGAGGTCACTTTGCTGAATTAACTTCTCATAAATTTTGACTTCATCCGATACTTTTAAATTATAAGGGATTGGCATGACGATCATACGAGACTGTAATGCTTCATTTTTCTTATTGCTGATAAAAGAGCGATATTCCGCTTCATTGGTGTGAGCGATAATCAGTTCATCAGCTGAGATCAGCGCAAATCTTCCTGCTTTGAAATTTCCTTCTTGGGTTAAGCTTAATAAGTGCCAGAGAAACTTCTCGTCGCATTTCAGCATTTCTTGGAACTCCATGAGACCCCGATTTGCCTTATTTAACTCTCCATCAAACCGATACGCCCGAGGATCTGATTCAGAACCATATTCCGATATGGTAGAAAAATCGATGCTCCCTGTTAGGTCAGCAATATCTTGTGACTTCGGATCTGACGGACTAAATGTTCCAACACCTACGCGATTATCTTCAGAGAATACTATTCGTTCCACCGTCATCTTCTCAACATCTCCATCATATTCATCTTGGAGACGAACGCGACAAACAGGGCATAAATTGCCCTCAACCTTAATCCCGTATTCCTTCTCAAAATCTGCACGCAATTCATTCGGTATTAAATGTAGTGGCTCTTCATGCATCGGGCAACCTTTTATCGCATACACAGCACCTTCATCCGTTTTCGTGTATTGTTCAAGTCCTTTTTTCAGCATGGTCACAATTGTCGACTTACCACCACTTACAGGACCCATCAGTAACAATATTCGCTTTCTAACGTCTAAGCGCTTCGCTGCTGAGTGAAAATACTCCTCTACTAAGCGTTCGATAGCTTGTTCAAGGCCAAACATTTCTTTGCTAAAAAATTTGTATTCACTAGTATTAGAGCCTACGTTCATACCTGCATCTGAAATCATATTATATATTCTTGTATGAGCAGTATCTGCCACGTGTGGATTATCCTTTAGAATTTCAAGATACTCTGGGAAAGTGCCCTCCCATTTGAGCTTAGACTCCTGATCACGATAAGATGCAATCTTTTGTAAGATGTTCAACAAGCACCCCTCCTAAAAATTATAAGTTGCCTAGCTTATAATGTACTACTATGTGTATGCGGCTTATAGGGGAATGTTGCTGATTGTCTGATAATATCCAAGCTTAAAATATTTGTAAGCGCAAAAAAACTGCCGAGAATTATTTCTCGACAGTTTGAACTAACTGAAAAATATTTAGATTATAATGTACTGCTTTTCAATCATTACGTTACTAATGATTGTCACAACCGCAATTGTGTTTACTGCTAGCTCCACCACTTGGGCAGCCAATGCATTTGGCGCCTTTTTTCTTTTCAATGACAATCTTTGCGATTGCGGCGCCAACGATTGCTACTATAACAAGAATTACAATTGCATCTGTCATAATACCCTCCTAAGCACTTATGCCTATTGATTGATCTGCCTTTTCGTTACCTTTTATCATAAGATATACAACAGTACCGATGATTCCTCCTACAGCAATTAAGCCTGGTAAGAAGCCAACACCTAAAGCACCTGTTGTTACCAAAGTTCCTAGCTGATACGTCATGAACGCTACGACATAACCCATACCGAATTGGAACGCAACGCCACCCCATAACCACTTTCTATTCTCCATCTCAGAGTTCATAGCACCAATAGCGGCAAAGCACGGTGGTGTAAACAAGTTAAACATTAAGTACGCAAGTGCTGCTACTGAAGTTAATCCCATAACACTCGCAACACTTTCTCCACCAGATAATAGAACGAATTCTTCAGTATCAATAAAGTTCGTGATTCCGTATACTACTGCTAATGTACCAACTACGTTTTCTTTTGCAATAAAGCCAGTAATCGCTGCTGCAGCTAATTGCCATACTCCAAAACCTAATGGTATTAATAAAATAGCAAATGGTGATGCAATACTTGCTAGAATGCTTGAGCTTTCTACACCTTCACTGACAACTTCAAATTGCCAGTTGAACGTTTGCATTAGATGCACTACTGCATTCGTTAGAAGGATGATTGTACCAGCCTTGATAATAAAGGCTTTACCTCTTGAAAGCATCGTGATTACAGCTCTTTTAAGACTTGGTATTCTATATTCTGGTAATTCCATAATAAAGAATGATTTCACATGCGTTTCACCAGTGATTCTAACTACTATGAGAGCCCCTAGAATAATAATAGCAATCCCCAAGAAGTACATACTCGTTCCTACCCACGCAGCATCTTCGAAGAATACTGCTGCAAATAGTGCGATTACAGGTAGCTTTGCACCACATGGCATAAAAGGTGTTAACATTGCAGTTGTTCTTCTTTGTCTTTCATTTTTAATTGTTCTCGTTGCCATAATGCCTGGAATACCACAACCAGTACCAATAATCATAGGGATAATTGATCTACCTGATAGTCCCACTTTTTTGAAGAAACGATCCATAACAACAGCAACACGAGCCATATAACCGCAATCTTCTAATAATGCTAATAAGAAAAATAATACCATGATAAGTGGTAAGAAGCCAAGAACAGCTCCAACACCGCCAATAATACCATCTAATAAGATTGCAGTAAGTACCGGTGATACATCTTCACCAAGCATTCCTTCTGCCCAAGCATATACTTCATCAATCCAACCAACAAGCGTATCTGCAAAAAGTGGTCCTAGATGCGTCTGTGAAATTGAGAAGACTGCATAGATTACTAATGCAAAGATTGGAATGCCCAGCCATTTATGGGCTAATATTCTATCAGCAACATCCTGCTTCGTTTGAACATTACTAATTACTTTTCGATCCTCTACTTTTGCAACAATGCCTTTGACAAAGTCATAACGTTTTTTATCAAATTCATCCACAGATTTTTTGTCTGACATATTCACACCTTTGCTATTAAAAGGCGCCGTTTGAGTCTGACCTTTTACCTCTACTACTTTAGATATAAGTGTTTCTAAACCATTGTCAGTTCCATTGGTTGATACAGTTTCAATAACAGGACAACCCAATAATTCAGATAACTGATTTACATCTATAGCAGTTTGCCTCTTCTTCGTTAAGTCACTCTTATTTAATGCGACAACAACTGGTATTCCTAATTCAAGAAGTTGAGTGGTGAAAAATAAGCTTCTACTTAAATTGGTAGAATCCACAATATTAATAATAGCATCTGGATTCTCATTTTTCACGAAACTACTAGTAATGCTTTCCTCAGAAGTGAACGGAGACATTGAATATGCCCCTGGAAGGTCTACTGCTGTAATCTGGACATTGGAAGTATTAAGATTTTTCTTAATCTCGCCTTCTTTTTTATCAACTGTTACACCAGCCCAGTTCCCTACTTGTTCTGCTTTCCCTGTTAGTGCATTGAATAACGTTGTTTTACCGCTATTCGGGTTTCCTGCTAACGCTACTTTCATGTTTTTCTCCATATCTTCAATACCTACCTCCAAATCTTTCATTTAGTTAGCCACGGCTAACTTCTCCTCGAATAAAGATACTCGAATTTGTAAAACTCTATACAATGTTAACCATAGTTAACTTTGTTTCAAAAAAAATATTAAATAATAATAGCTTCAGCCAAATCTCTATCAATACTATATCTTGCATCCTTTATTGAAATGACATAATTCTCAGAAAGAATAGAGATTATAGTTACTGGTTCTCCTTCGTAACATCCAAGCGTAAACAAGAAACTCTTAAGCTCTTCATCATGTGTCTTAATCCCTTTAATAATATATTCTGTGTTAAGCCTTCCCTGCTCAAGATTCATTACAGGACCACATGGTTGTTCTGTTTTCTCTATAGTTCTAGTCACAGTTCTATCGCTAATAATATTCTCCATTGTTATCCCTCCCAAGTTAGTTATCTATCAATCTTTTATATTGTTTTTTCGTAAGTATCCTTTGATAGCTTCTAGCATCTCATCACTTAACACATGCTCTATTCTACATGCGTTCTCATCCGCTTCTTGCGCTGTTAGCTCAAGAGAATGTTCAAAAAAAAGTGATAACAATCGATGATTCGTATATATTTTCTCGGAGAGCTGTTTACCCTTTTTTGTTAATGTGATCGTTCCGTAGGCTTCCTTATTGACTAATCCTTTGTCTTTAAGAGAATTCATCGCCTTTGTTACACTCGGCTTTGACACACCTAGACGCTCTGCAATTTCTACACTTCGGGCATGACCGTAGTTTTTTTCTAGTAAATGAATGGTTTCTAAATACATTTCCATAGATTCACTGTTACTCATTGTATCACTCCGTTTAACGTCACTTCCACTATAATGGCCTTGTTAAACATTGATCCATTGAATCGTTTCGTTTATTCGATAACGATTCTCAATATATATCATAATATACCATAAATCCGTTTCTAATACAATATATTTTAATAAATTGTTGCACATTAAACGACATTTAGGATATATGTCCTTTTTAAGGATTCACCGAATCCATCTATTTAGCCTCAACCAAAGTTCGAAGAGCCTGGACAGGTGGAACAACCTGTATCTTTAATACCACTGGAACTTACAGGTCCTTTAACATTTGCCTTGAACACAGGAGCCTTCTTCTCACTCCCACATGCTGGACATTTTGCGTTCTGTCTTTCTTCGTAGGAAGCACGAACTTGATACTCATGCTTACAATCTTTACACTGTAAATCAAAAATCGGCATTTCAATTCCACCTTTATCTTCTTTTCTCTAATTCATTTTTCTCTGATTCAATTTTTGATTCAATTTTTGATTCATTTTTCTCTGATTTCATTATATCTCATTACAATATTATAGAAAAATTAAATCAAAAAACCAATCGAAATATTATTTAGGAATCATGGCATACTAATTCTAAATTCATTTACGTATAAGACTGACGTGTATTAGGAGAGTGTATTCTATGGATTGGTTACCGTGGTCACTTGAACGTACAATTGCTCTATTTCTTAGCTTAACGTTTCTATTAATAGGCATACAGGTCACACTGTTTCATTACCGGCAAAACTTCCATCGCTGGGTGATGTGGGGCCCTGTCATATTCGCACCGATTATGTTTGTAGTAGCTGGAGCCTACGCATTAAAACCACAAGAATGGCTATTCTGGCTTTATGTCGGATTATTGGTAATCGGCTTAGCTGATGGACTCATGGGATTCTACTATCATGTGAAAGGCATCGGAAGCCGTGTAGAAGGGTATAAGCTGCGGAATTTCATGATTGGTCCACCGATTATTCTTCCGCTTTTATTTGTCGCTCTATCGACTCTTGGCTTGTTAACAATCTACGAGCAAGTAGTCAATCATTTTCAGCTTATGATTCCATAACGGAGGTGGAGTATGTCTACAGAAACACGGAAAAAATCGCACTATTCTACATATCACGTGATGGAACATCAGGAGTTCTGGGACCCGCATACTCAGGAAATTGTTAAGGGTCGAATAGAGTTCAACTATACCGCCAAGGCCTTAAGTACTTTACAAATGGAAAAATTAAAAAAAATATGTCGTCTCCTAGTAGATGACAATAACGATGAAGTAATGGAGTATGTACTCCAACATATAGATCATACCCTCGCGTCAGAATGTCCAGAAGCACAAAGGGAAGACGGAATTCCTACTATTAAAACGTTACTACTCGATGGCTTAGATCATCTCGATGCCATATCACAGCAATATAATTATCTAGAATTTCTGCAATCCAATGAAGCATCCCAACATGCTACCTTACAAGAAGTCAGTAACGGTACAGGACCTTTACAGGAACAATGGCCAGCCAAAGTTCGGAAAGCCTTCTTCAAAAAACTACTGAGTTTGACAGTCGATGCCTATTACTCTCACCCAAACATTTGGTCTGAAATTGGTTACGGTGGTCCTGCGTATCCACGTGGATATTATCGGACGAATAAAGGGCAACTCGATCCATGGGAACCAAAGCCAGACATCATTATTCCTAAATCATAGTATTCTATCCTGATTTCTATCGATTGAGAGGAGGTATACATGTTGCAATGGAAATATCAAAACCAAGAAGCTGATATTGTAATAGTTGGTGCCGGAGCTGCAGGTGGTGTGCTAGCAAAGGAACTAGCAGAAGCTAACTTTACAGTCGTTGTCATAGAAGCTGGACCAACTAGAGATCCTCAGCACGATTTTGCTTCCGATGAGCTATCGATGCAGCAATTAGCATGGAACGATACACGCATTGTCGCTGGCAACAACCCCTTAACTATGGGACATAATAACTCTGGACGTGGTGTCGGCGGTGGAACCGTACATTTTACTGGCGTTTTCTTGCGTTTTCATGACACGGATTTTCGGATGAAATCACTACATGGCGTTGGAGAAGATTGGCCAATAAGCTATGAAGACTTAGAACCATTTTACGCAAAAGTCGAGAAAGATATTGCCGTGTCAGGTCCTAAGTATTTCCCTTGGGGCAATTTCAACGGTCCATATCCATATCCAGAAAGGGACCCCTTAAGCCCGAATACATATATGTTTATGGATGGCTGTAAGACCTTAGGGATTGTAGCAAGCGTGGCTCCCCTGGCAATTCTGTCTGCCCCTTTTGAAGGCAGACCCCCTTGTATAAACCGTGGGTTCTGTAATCAGGGCTGTATGCCGAATGCAAAATTCAGTACTCTAATTCAACATATACCAAAGGCAATTCTTGCGGGAGCGGTGGTGATAGACGACGCGACTGTCACTGAAGTGATGTCGAATGCAACAGGAAAAGTGACCGGTGTCCGATTCACCCATAACGGTATAGAATATATACAGCGTGCTAAAATCGTTATTTTGTCTGCCTATGCCGTGGAGACACCGCGACTGCTGTTACACTCCGCTACACCACAGCACCCTAATGGGTTAGCCAATAGTAGTGGTTGGGTTGGCAAGGCAATCATGCCGCACAGTAGTCATGATGTATATGCGAAATTCAAGGAAGAGATTCGACTATATAAAGGCACCCCAGTGCTAGCGACTACTCAAGATTTCTACGAAACGAATATTCATCGCGGCTTTATTAGCGGATATTCGCTACACGCTCACGGTGCTAGACCATTAGGAATTGCTGGCGAATTAGCATCACGAGCAAATATTTGGGGTAAACAGCTCCGTGATACGATGCTTGATTATAATCATTATGGTCGTGTTACTATGGTAGGCAACGTCATGCCCGAATACTGTAATGACGTGACTCTATCGGATGAGAAAGATCATCTTGGAGTGCCACGTGCAAAGATCACCTTCAGCTATGGAGAAAACGACTTACGCCTCATTGATCATGCAGTTGAGATGATGAGCAACATCTTAGAGGCTGCAGGTGGAAAGGTTGAATATGTAGTTCCTGATACTGCCCACCTTATGGGTGGATGTCGTATGGGTAGTAATCCATCGAAATCTGTAGTGAATTCTTATTGCCAAAGCCATGACGTGAATAATTTATTTATATGTGACGCTAGCGTGTTCGTCACTTCCACTGGCGCCAACCCGACTGCTACGGTAATGGCTATTGCAGAAAGAACGGCTGAATACATCAAGAATCATGCATCAGATTGCTTGTAACAAAATCGCTGCATAGATATAATAGTTTACAAATAGAATAAGTAGGTAAAGGAGTTGATTTTGTGTCCATGAAAGAATTAGAAATTATTAAAAAAGCTGTTTTAATCGAAAAAGAAGGTTACGAGTTCTACAAAATGGCTGCAGAAAAAGCGACTGAAGAAGATGTGAAGGATGCATTTATGTTCTTAGCGAATGAAGAAAAGGCCCATCTAGATTGGTTAATGTCTTTATATGAGGATATTAAAGCAGATAGAAACATTACACTCGATATTGAAAACTTGAAAGAACCTGATCAACCTAAACGTATATTCACTTGGAAAAACGTATCTCCAGAAAGTGGCTCATTAGCTGTCTCTGTCTTTGGCATCGGTGCTAACATGGAGAAGAACGCCATCGACTTCTATCGAAAAGCAGCCAAAGAATCAGAGATTCCTGAAGCAAAGGCATTATTCGAGAAGCTAGTAGACTGGGAAGCAGAGCATATGGATGAATTCCAGAAGAACTATGATCAACTAAAAGAAGAGTGGTGGGATAAGCAAGGTTTCTCCACTTCGTGATACAACCAAATTAACTAAACAAGAGAACTTGGCATCCATTGTATGTATTGCGGATGCCAAGTTCTCTTGTTTTTAAGCTAATAATTTTATAAAGAAAATACTCTATTTTTGATTTTTAAAATGTAAATTTCTGAATTTCTGAATTTCTAAGCTCTAATAAGTTGCTCTCTATAAGCACTTTAATATCTTCCAACAGGTTCTCTCTCTGCTCTTCCGATAGCTGATCCATTACAATTGGAGGACTGATTTTCACCTTTACGTCAGCAGCTTGAATTCTGACAGGTTGATTCCCTTCTAACATCTTGTAGGTACCATTGATTGTGATAGGCACAATCGGAACGCCACTTTTTTCAGCGAGACGTAGACTACCTTTTTTAAAGACCCCAAGTCCAGAACCTTTACTTCTAGTGCCTTCTGGAAATATGACTAACGAGCTACCCGCTTGTAAAGTTTTTACTGCATCCGCAAGAGCTTTCACAGACTGCCGATTATTACTGCGGTCAATGAATATGCATTCAAAACGTCTCATCCATACGGATAGAAGCGGAATATTCTCTAATTCTTTTTTTGCGATGAAACCTATTGGTTTCTCTAAGCTACTAATTAATAATGGAATATCGAAGTTGCTTTGATGATTACTGATGATTAGACACGGCCCATCTGGAACATGTTCTAACCCTTCCACCTGCACTCTACTACCCGTTGTATGGATTAAGTATTTCGCCCAGCTTCGCGCTACATAACTGAGATATTCCTTCTGCTCTTGGGTCTTCCCTGCTTTTCCTAACCGTTCATAGCGAATCGATTGAAAGAAGGTATACACCATATACAAACTCACTTTTATTGCGTAGGCAATCGTACGAAACATGATATCCTCCTAAATTCCGTATTCCTTCCAACGGTCTGATACTAGCTTCACAATATCTTCCCTTGGGGTCACTTCTTTAGGATACACTGGTTTCATGCGCGCATCAACAATAATTGGTCCACTATATTTAATTTTGTTATGTTGTACCACTGAGTTCGCAAAAATATCACTGGCAGGATTGAAGCGTGTAAAAGTTGTCCATAAGAACGATGTCTGATCCTTTACCACTTCCGTTGCGTCATCCACGATAAATACAGTTACCCAATTTCCTAACTTTTCTTGCTCTTTCACGAGTATCGCTGGCAGGTCTGGGTTCTTCTCAAAGGATTCTCCTGAGACAACAAGACATCCTCGACAGTAAACCTTCACATCATGAATGCCTGGTAGTGTTCCGCCATTGTATTCACGAGCTAACTGACGATGTGGCTGTCCAATTCCCATCATAATTGCCTTGCTACCCTTATTAATTTCTTCTCTACCTGTATAGTCTAAAGTATCCATTGAAGAGTCATTAATAATTAATAAGTCTCTCTCTGGATGGAAACGCTCCAGAACCGCTTCAAATAGTTCCTTGAAGTTTGCTAAATTCACGTTGGCATCTGTCACGACTAAGAATTTCGTTAATGTAAGCTGTCCTTCACCCATGATACGGAATGCATGTCCTAGGGCTTCTTTATAATAGCTTTCTCTCACTACCGCACCAGCCAAGGCATGGAATCCAGCTTCACCGTATGTCCATAACTGACGGACGCCTGACATGACGACTGGGAACATTGGTGACAGTAGGCTTTGTAGATAATCGCCAATGTAGTAATCTTCTTGACGTGGTTTACCAACGATTGTAGCTGGGAAAATTGCATCTTTTCTATGCCATACACGTTCAATATTAAATACTGGGAAATCATGTTGTAATGAGTAATACCCATAATGGTCGCCAAATGGACCCTCAGGTCTGCGAACGTGCGGCGGAACAACTCCACTAAAAGCAAACTCGGCCTCTGCTACTAAGCGATGGTACGAATCATTAGGTTTCGTTAAGTCTAATTTCTCGCCCATTAAGAAAGATGTAAATAATAATTCAGGTACGTTCTCCGGCAGTGGCGCAATCGCGGAGATAATCAGCGCTGGTGGCCCGCCAAGGAACAGTGTTACTGGTAATGCTTGATTCCGAACTTCTGCTTCGTGATGGTGAAATCCACCACCCTTATGTATTTGCCAGTGCATACCGACTTGTTTCGCCTCGTGAATTTGTACACGATACATGCCTAGATTATGTTCTTTCGTTTCTGGATGTTCTGTATATACTAACGGTAACGTAATAAACGGTCCGCCATCCTCTTGCCATCCCGTTAATGCAGGTAATGTCGTCATATCGAAGTTCTCATGGTATGTCTCAAGCACTGATCCTGATGGTTTGACCTTGGAACCGACTTTTGCTAAATCCATGAATAACTCGCGTTCGCCCCATAATGCCTTTACCGTTGGTGGCATAAGCTTCTCTATAGCGCCAATTAAATTCTTTACGATTTGTTCTGGCTTTGGTCCAAAAGCCAACTCTACTCGTCTTACTGTACCGAATAAATTTGTTACAACAGGAAAGTTACTTCCTTTTACGTTTTTGAACAGCAATACTGGGCCGCCATCCTCAATGACGCGTCGATGAATCTCTGGGATTTCAAGATATGGATCGACTAATGCATCAATTTCAACAACATCCTGCTCTTTCTTTAACACGTCTAAAAACGTTCGTAAATTTCTATGCACAATATCACCTCTATATATGTATCATTCGTTACTTCTAACTTGTCTAAAAATTACACCAGCCTATTATATCATAAAAACCCTACTCTTGTTCAATACGCACTTGAAGGACCTCATCTATGCTATAGTAAGATTAAAAAAGTAGCAGACTATCGCTATCGATAAATCTGCTACTTTATATTTTCATATATTGAAAGATGCTGTTTTCATGGAAAATGACGTTTTATTGGATATATTGTAATAGCGATGTTGCAATTGTAAAGTAAATCATCAGACCAATGATATCATTAAATGTTGTGATAAACGGGCCAGATGCAACCGCCGGATCAATATTAAATCGCTCAATAAATAGAGGAATAATCGCTCCTACAATCGTTGCAACACTTAAGGTGCAAAACAGTGAAAAAGCTACAATAAATGCTACAATTAGATTGCCATAAACAATTGGAATAATCACTAACAACGTAACGCCACAAATAGCCCCTAAAATAACACCAGTGCCAAATTCACGCTGTATCAGCTGTCGTAAGCCTGCGCGGTTGACTTCCCCAATTGCTATACTACGAACCATTACAGCAAGGGCTTGTGTACCGGTGTTCCCTGCGGAACCCATAATCATTGGCATAAATCCAGCTAACACGACAGCTTTTTCAATTGTCGCCTCAAATTGACCAATGATTCCCGCAGTAATTAGGCCAAGGAACATCAGCATCAAAATCCAAGGAGCTCGTAATTTCGCCGCTTGTAACGAAGTGATATTCGCATCTACGGAACCCTTGGTTGCAGTAATCTCCCCGAAGTCCTCTGCAATTTCTTCTTCAATAACGTCCATGACGTCGTCTACTGTTACAATCCCGACTAATCTACCATCCTCTTTGACCACTGGAATCGCGATAAAGTCGTATTTTCTTATGATTCTTGCAACTTCCTCTTGGTCAGTCTCAACATTCACAGATACAACGCGCGTACCCATGATGTCTTCAATTCTTTGATTCAACTTTGAGAATATTAAGTCACGTAAGGATAAAACCCCTACTAATTGGTTTAATTCATTCACAACATATAAGTAGTAAATTGTCTCTGCATCAGGTTCGTGCTCGCGCAAATATTCCATCACTTTATCGACTGTATCGGTGGTAAACAACGACACATACTCAGTCGTCATAATTGCCCCTGCAGTATCGGGCTTATATGTCATTAATTCTTGAATTTCCTGCATGTCTTCCGTATCAAGATGATCTATAATATCTTGAGCTTCTTGATCTTCTAATTCTCCAAGGAAGGAAGCAAGATCGTCCGCATACATATTCGTTAATGTTTCTGCGATATACTCTTGGTCTAGCTCTTTCACGATATCCTTTTGCTGATTCAGTTCCATCCCTTGGAAAATCTCAGCAAATTCTTCAGGTGTCAGGTACTCATACACCAAAGTTCTCTGGCTTTCGTGGAAATTATTAAAAATATCGATTTGGTCAGTCGGATGCAATTCTAGGAATAGCTCACGAAACTTTTCTTGATTATGCGCATCGATAGCCTGGATTATGAGACGTGTGTATTCTTCACTTGTTTGTTGATCTAGTTTTACCATGACGATTTCCTCCCTTAGGCAAGGAAACCCATTTCATTAAATACACATTGAAAATTAATTTTAGCAGATAATAACCATTCATTATCAGACATTAATCGTCAACTATATTATAGAGAAACTGGTGTAGAAATGGATTTTCTGCTTATTAGTGTTCCCACAACATGATTGATATGATTCCTATAACTAGGCGAACCACTGTCCACTTCTAATCACCCTTTCTTTTTAATATAATAAATGAGAAAAAACACCCTCAACGAAGGTGTTTAGTCGAGGTTGTTTATAGCCACATCTCAGTTTATATGACATGACAAGCTATGTCAATATGTGGGTTGGGTGATATAATTAATAAATTTTTAAGTGATTATACATGGAGTTACATGGTATCATAGGTTTGAGTTTTCTTGATATCATGCTATATTCTATGAAGTTACATAAGGAGTGTTATTGTGAATTGGATTGAAGCAGTAATTTTAGGGATTGTGCAGGGGATTACAGAGTTTTTGCCAATTTCAAGTTCGGCCCATCTAGTAATCGCACAGGATATGTTCGGTTTATCTGTCCCTGGATTGGCATTTGAAGTTTTCTTACATATTGGTTCTCTTTTAGCTGTTATGATTTATTTTCGCAAAGATATTATACGCTTGCTAAGTGAATTCTTCCAGTTTATTAGAACTAGAGATTGCCGATATCAAGCTTCTTTTATGTTCAGTATCTATATTATCATTGCGACATTTCTCACGGGAGTATTAGGTATCATATTAGAAAAACAAATGGGTGATGCACTTAAGTCGATGACGACAGTTTCTGTTTCTCTATTCATGACAGGTGCATTTCTAGTTTTGATTGAACGTGTAATCAAATACGGGAACCGCAAGGAAGGCAATATGAATTTCTATGATGCGTTCTGGGTCGGTCTTGCCCAAACAGTTGCCATTATTCCAGGCATATCACGCTCAGGGAGTACTCTAGTTGCAGCTTTATGGTGTGGCCTAGAAAAAGAAACTGCCGTACGTTTTTCTTTCCTTCTATCAATTCCTGTGACCCTAGGTTCGATTGTGTTAATGCTACCTGATATGAGTAGTGAGAACTTTAATGCAGGGCTATTCGAATTGACTGCCGCCTTTGTCGCGTCGTTTGTTTTTGCAATCATCGGAATTAAGTGGTTAATCGCGTTTTTACAGAGAAGTAAACTTATCTACTTCGCGTATTATTGCTTTTTAGCAAGTGGATTTGTATTTTTCTTTTTAAGATAACTTTTCAATCAATATTATATATTTCAATATGCATACCCCTATACGTATATAGACTTCTGTAGTATGATGTACTACAAAGGACTACTACGGATAGGGGTGTTTTATTTGGTCTCTGCAACACAATCTTGGATTAAAACGTTATTTATGCTACCGAATCGCAAAATCGTCTTTACAATACCTATAACAATCATCCTTGGAATTCTTGTCGGATCCCAATATGACACGAAATTTTTGAAAGATTATGTTCTAATTGTCTCGATATTAATGGTCTATCCATTGATGATTGGACTTAAGGTAAGTGAAGTGTTTAATTTGAAATACATGAAGTTGCTTAAATTAGCACTGGTGATTAACTTTACTTTTATCCCGTTAGTCGCCTATCTCCTTGGCTGCACGTTTTTGCAGACAGAACCGGACTTATTCGCGGGACTTGCCATAGTAGCGCTTCTCCCAACTGGCAACATGACGATTGCTTTTACAATGCTCGCCAAAGGGAATGTCCCGGCCTCGATTCAATTAACAGTCGTTGGTTTGTTAAGCGGGGCCCTATTAGCGCCTTGGTATTTGCTAGCCATGGTCGGCAAATATGTGCCAGTTGATATTGTCATAATCATGCAGACCATCCTTCTAGTCGTATTCGTACCATTACTAGCAGGGTTAATAACCTATCAACTAATAATGAAAAAGGTCACGGAACAAACCTTCAAAGAAAAAATAAAACCTATACTACCTGGGTTTACAGCGTACGGTATGATTTACATTATATTTACGAGTATTAGTATCAATGCAAACCGCATTTTAGCAGACTGGCATTTATTAGTCGTTGCTATAGGGGTGCTGCTTGCGTTCTATATAATAAATTTCAGTTTCTCCTTATGGTTAGGATATCGGACATTTCCGCGGGAAAATGGCATAACCCTTGTCTATGGCACAGCTCTTCGTAATCTATCGATTGGACTTGGTATTGCTGTTACAGCCTTCGGCGCAAATGCCGCTTTAATGGTCGCTTTATGTTTCTTGTTCCAGCAGCAGTTTGCAATTCTATTGGCGAAGTATCATGGGAAACTGTACGAAGAAAAAGCCAGCAAAACGAATGCAGAATAAAGTGAAGATGAAATTCATATGAAAATTAAATGAATTTATATGAAAATTAAGATAAGGTAATATAAAAGCAAGATGAACGCGAAGATGAAAATGAAGTCGATGAAAATGAAATATTTTTATAAAGAAAAAAAGAGGGACTATCGCAGTCCCTCGAAATTCATTTGTCGTAACGCCTCATAAGTAACAATCGCCACTGCATTGGATAGATTCAAACTGCGTGATTCTTCTCCCATGGGAATTCGGATATTGCGTTCTGGATTCTGAAAGATAAATTCCTCTGGCAAACCCTTCGTCTCTTTCCCGAATAGAATCATATCTCCCGCCTGATATTCTACTTGAGCATAATGATCTTTAGCTTTTGTTGTCGAATAGAACATGCGACGTTGCCCTTCATACTTCTCCATAAAAGCTTGTAAGCTGAGATGTTCCTCGATTTCAACTAGATGCCAATAATCAAGTCCAGCTCTCTTCACCTGTTTCTCATCAATAGAGAATCCCATTGGATGAACTAAATGTAATTTTATATTCGTTGCCGCACAAGTACGCACGATATTCCCTGTATTCTGTGGGATTTCTGGTTCTACTAAGACGATTTCTATAGACAAGATAACTCCTCCAAATTTAATTATAAACGAACAGTGAGCATTTCTTTTGTAATTTTGTTCTTATCTAGGGCAATTACTGTTCTAATATTGTAACACATGTTGCAAGCGAATTTTAACATGTAAAAAGTACTTTTCCAATAGAAATCGATTATGCTATAATACAAAATAAAACTAAGTTGCACTTAATGAAACTTGAGGTGAGAAAATGCCTACCTCCGAAAATCTAAATGCCGATAAAATGACCGTCCGTTCTGTAGAACGAGCACTAGATATTTTATCATCCTTTATCGGTCATGAAAAAAGCCTAACTCTAACGGATATCTCTAACAAAGTGAATCTGCATAAGAGCACTGTGCATCGATTGTTAAATTCCTTAGAGCATCGAGGATTTATCGAGAAAGTGCCTGACCAAGATCGATATCGCTTGGGTATGAAAATCATCGAATTATCTAGCTACGCCGCTCGTTCCAGTGATTTAATTCAAACAGCGATTCCAGAAATGAAAAAGCTCAGGGATGAAATGGGCGAAACCGTCAGCTTATATGTGCGTGATCACGGCGAACGCGTTCGTTTGCACGCCATCGAAAGCACGCAGACTGTTCGTAGAATAGCAATCATCGGTCAACGCATGCCTTTGTATGTGGGTGCCGCAAGTAAAATCCTGATTTCTTATAAGCCTGTCGAGGAACAAGAGAATATCTTCAATAGTTCTTACTGGCCGAAGAAATTCGACATGAAAACCTACCGTGAAAATCTTCAAATTATACGCAATCAAGGGTATGCCACTAGCTTTGAAGAACGCGAAAGTGGTGTCGCAGCTGTTGCCGCTCCCGTATTCTATGAAACTGGGAAAATCGCTGCTGCATTAGCCTTATCTGGACCAATTGATCGGTTCCCAAATGAGCTTTTATCAAACATTGCAAATAAGGTGAAACTATCGGCAAACCATATATCCAATATGCTTGCCTATAACCAAATAACTAGTCACGACACGCGCTTTAGGAATTAGATGTATTAAGGAATTCGATCAATAAACAATAAAATCTTTAGATTAAATAGATTCAATAGAGGAGTGTACTCATGGGACAAAATTTAGCAAGAAAAATTTTAAATGAACACCTCATGGAAGGTGAAATGACCGTTGGCAAAGAAATCGGTATCCGTATTGATCAAACATTAACGCAAGACGCAACTGGTACGATGGCGTACTTACAATTTGAAGCAATGGGCCTACCAAAGGTTATGACAGATCTATCTGTGAGTTATGTAGACCATAACACATTGCAAACAGGCTTTGAAAATGCAGACGACCATCGCTATCTACAAACAGTTGCATCAAAGCACGGAGTATACTTCTCTCGCCCTGGTAACGGAATTAGTCACCAGGTACATGTAGAGCGTTTTGGTATCCCTGGTAAAACCCTACTTGGTTCTGATAGCCATACCCCAACTGGTGGCGGTATTGGTATGATTGCCATCGGTGCAGGTGGTCTGGACGTTGCCGTTGCAATGGGTGGCGGAGCATTCTTCACACCAATGCCAAAAATTCTAAATGTGAAATTAACAGGCAAACTACAGCCTTGGGTTTCTGCTAAGGACGTGATTTTAGAAGTATTACGTCGCTTATCTGTAAAGGGTGGCGTTGGTAGAATCCTAGAATATACAGGTGAAGGTATTAAATCATTAACAGTACCTGAGCGTGCCATTATAACAAACATGGGAGCTGAGCTTGGCGCTACGACTTCCCTATTCCCGAGTGATGAGATTACACTAGAGTTCTTAAAGGCACAAAACCGTGCACAGGATTGGGTGGAACTACTTCCTGATGCTGACGCAACGTATGACGAAGAAATCGAAATCAACTTAAGTGAACTTGTCCCTATGACTGCTAAGCCTCATATGCCAGACAACGTGGATACTATTAAAAATATTGGTCCTATTACTGTCAACCAGGTTGCTATCGGCAGCTGTACAAACGGTTCCTACATGGATTTAATGCGCGTAGCAGCAATCCTGAAAGGTAAGAATGTACACCCTGATGTAAGTCTAGTCGTTGCACCAGGATCGAAGCAAGTATTCGAAATGATTGCAGCTAACGGCGCTTTAGCAGATTTAATCAAAGCAGGTGCGCGTATTCTTGAAGCAGCTTGTGGACCTTGTATCGGTATGGGTCAAGCTCCTCAGACGGATGCTGTGTCTGTCCGAACATTTAACCGTAACTTCGAAGGCCGTAGCGGTACGAAGTCCGCACAAATCTATCTAGCGAGCCCTGAAGTTGCTGCTGCTGCTGCTCTAACAGGTAAGCTAATTGATCCTAGAGAACTTGGCGATTATCCAATCGTTACGATTCCACCAGAGTTCATTATTGATGATAGTATGGTATTAGCTCCTGCAGTTGATTCAAGTACGGTCGAAGTGTTACGTGGACCTAATATCAAGCCAGTACCATTAAATGACGCAATGCCTGAGACAATCGCTGCAGCAGTTGTGTTAAAAGTAGAAGATAACATTACAACAGACCATATCATGCCTGCTGGTGCAAAGATTCTACCATTACGATCAAACATCCCAGCAATATCTGAATACGTATATTGCCAAGTAGATGAAACATACCCTAGTCGTGCAAAGGCTGCTGGTATGTCATTCATCGTTGGTGGACACAATTATGGTCAAGGCTCTAGCCGTGAGCATGCTGCCCTTGCTCCAATGTACTTAGGAGTAAAAGCGGTAATTACGAAATCGTTCGCTCGTATTCATAAAGCAAACTTAGTGAACTTTGGAATTGTGCCATTCACATTCAAAAACGAAGCAGACTACGAAACGATAGATCAGATGGATGAGTTAGAGATTCCAAATATTCGTGAGCAGATGCAAAACGGAACGGAAATTACTGTGAAGAACGTAACGAAAGGAACAGAATTCACGGTCGAGTACGATTTATCTGAACGACAAATCAGTATCCTTCTTGCAGGCGGACAGTTAAACTACACGAAGATGCAAGCCGAAGCGAAGTAGTATTATCTTTGAGCAATTTAAATAAAAATGCACATACAAAAAGAGCCGCCATAGGACATGGTGGCTCTTTTTCTATTTATATTAAGTCCCAGCGATGCTGCCATGCATTCCATTCTTCGCGTAGTGGATGTTTCCCATCGTTCATAATAAGTACGCGCACCTGTTTTATCAGTGTCTGAAAGGACGTAAAGGCAATCATCTGATTCGCTAATGTTGTATACACACATAAGAAGTATGGCCCTTCGTGCTTACTAGTCAGAAAATCGACAGCAGTATCGATGGGTGTATACTTCTTTCTTTTGCCTTCCCATTGATCGATAGTCACAAGTCCCGTTGCCCCTGCTTCTTCGATGAGGTCTTTCAGTTGGTCAATCCTTTTGTAATAGGGTGTTTCTTCTTTAATTCCTAAACGTTTCAACGTCTGCTCATTTTGCGGATAAAGCACTAGCTTGTTGAATCTTCTTTCGTCTGCTATCGCAACTAATTTCTGCATCCCCTGCAATGTCATTCCTTCAAAAGAATCCATCACAAATACTATCCCTTTAAAATCACTATCGTCTGGTGCTTCAAATCCAAATGGAACTTGTATGTTTCTCCTTGCCGCCATAATACAGCACTTCCTTTCATGCTACTATTCCTACCTAATATCCTTGCCACTATTTTATATCTACTACTCTATATCTACTATCCTCTACTTTTAAAACATTTTTATTCTGGCATGCAACAAGTCCTTAAAACGCAGGTGAATTCTTTAGTTGCCGTGACGCATAGACACAATAATTTATTACTGATGTGTTGCTAATGCACAGCTACTTATAAAATTCTGGTATACAAAAAACTGCTATTTCAAAGATTAAACTTTAAAATAGCAGCTTAGAGGACTTCATTAGTTTATGGATGAATAACTTATTAGATATACGAACTACTTATTATGCGACCTACTTAATATACGACTACTTGATATAACTCATGATTTCTTCTTTCGTAGGATACCCCTTTTGAGAAATCAAATTTCCATCTACAAAAACTAGTGGGAGTTGATCTGCACCTTCGTTTTGAAGAATCTCTGCAACCTTCGTGTTATTCATGAATTCAAACGGCTGAGCACTAATCATGAAGCGTTGGACTTCGACCTTATCTGCATAGTTCTTGCTTAATTCTAGAATCGTTTCTTGGAGCCTTAATAGCTTTTCATCAACACTTGGGCCACATACCCCGCTACTACAGCACATTGCTGGGTCATAAATTTGAATCTTGACTTTAGACATCCAATCACCCCTAATTTATCGTATTGCTTTTCTTCATTTCCTTTAGAACTTCATCCACACTTAAATCTGCCGCAGACATTCTCAGTTCGCCATTGATAAACAGCGCTGGCATAGGACGACCTTCTGCTTGTAACTTCTTTATGTCATCATAAAACGGAACAGCCTCTTGTGAGAACACATTAATAAATTTCACACTGGCATCTGCTGATATTTGTTCCTGCGCTAATACGTTCGTCATTTCTGCAACTTCTTCTGGTCCTTGCACCGACGGTGCACACTGTGAGCTAGGGCCTCAACCGCAAGCTGCTGATGATGGGAATCCTATGATAATTGCTTCAATTTTATTGCTACTCATTTTAAATACCTCCGTTAGATGTAATGTTTTTACTATCGAATCGCCGTTTCATGTTTCCTGGTAGTAATCTACTTCCTAGGATAACGCGATTAATTAAATCTCACCATATAAACCTATGGCGGCTTGTTTCAGCATTTCTAGACCTACTACTTCCTTCTCAAACATACTTAATTGCAGTATTTCAGCATCCCCGAAACGTTGTTTCATCTCTTGTAGGTTGCGTTGCTGCAACTCCCAACGGGAATGTAAGAATGGTGTATTACAGTGCTCTAATGGCAGAACAAGGTTCGCTACCACCAGGGATGTGCCAATTTCTACTGTACGCAATTCCTCTGAGGCACGTTGCGCCTCCAAAATTGGCGTAGCCTCTGGGTATACGACAAAAGACATAGAGGTCTGGTTCTGATCGCGCATTTTTGTTAACGCAGTTTCAAATCTCGCTCGAATGACTGCATCCTTATCGGCGATATTCCCCTTTTCCTTGGCATCCATCTTTTTGTTCCAATTGATTGGTAACTCAAGTAAACGCAAAGTATGTCCTGTAGGTGCTGTATCAAAAACGACTACCTCGTATTGATCCTCAAAGCCAACCATATATTGAATGAATTTGTGGAAAGATGCCATCTCTTCTGTACACGGAGAATCCAATTGTTCCGTAAGAACAGCCACCATATCCTCGGAATACTTATCTTTTGCATCTGCGATAATCTCATCACGATACTCTGCAAGGGCTTTTTTCGGATTGATTCGTGTTGCATGAAGGTTATCAATGTGTTCAACCACTGTAATTTGTTCCTCAATTGGCTGCTCGAATACATTGCTTAAGTGAGATGCTGGGTCAGTCGTCACTAGTAGCGTTTTTCTACCTTTTAACGCGGACCATACAGCTGTTGCGCAAGCAATTGACGTTTTCCCTACTCCGCCTTTACCAGCGAATAACATGACTCGCTGTTTATGCCCTTGGGCAGGTAACACGATATGTGTTGCATCAGGATTACTGATAATATGTTTCTTCCCTTGTTCTGTTGTCTCCCCATTTGCTTTTTGGAAAATAGGATCTACATATTGCGCATCATATAGAATTTTGCCCAATCGAAGTAAAGCGTCTTTGCCGCGAATTTCTACATTTAGCAGTGGAACCTTTTTAATAAGGATATCCAATTCCTTTTCCGTAGCTTCTAAATATCGTTGCTGCATTTCACTACGTTTCTTAAAGAATGGGCTACTATGAACTTCTGGTGGCAATATACCGTTAATGATTAACTGGCTCGGAATAATACCAATTCGCTTTAATTCTTCACTCGACCGCTTCATTTCATTTAATGGCGTAGCTTCCGGGTGAGCAACGAACACGAAAGTCGTAATATCTTGATCTCGCATCAATGAAATCGCACGTTCATACTTCTCCCGTGCCCCTTGTAATAATTGTACTGGACCCATGCAGGTCTGGCCACTTCCTTGCTCCGCTTCCTTAATATGTTTCGCCCAATCAATAGGCAATTCTAGCATTCTCAGTGTATGTCCCGTTGGTGCGGTATCAAAGATAATTACATCAAAATCGGAAGATTCCATAAAATCAATGAATCGATCAAAGGATGCAATCTCTTCTGTGCACGGAGAATTCAATTCTTCCTCTACCACATCAAGAATCTGCGGTGGGAGGATTTGACGCATCGGTTCCAATGTGCGATTACGGTACTCGACTGTCGCCTGTACTGGGTCAATCTCCATTGCTGAAAGGTTCGTAATCTCTGAAATTTCAGTGATTTTATGACCGATAGGTTGCATAAATACATCTGCTACATTGGACGCTGGGTCAGTCGTTACAAGTAGTGTCTTCTTGCCTAGGTTTGCATAATATACTGCCGTTGCTGAAGCTGTGGATGTCTTCCCTACTCCACCTTTACCAGAAAAGAAGAAAAACTTTGTCTTTGGAGCTGTCATATATATCCTCCTCAGTGTTTCTTACACTCTATCTTTTGCATATTCTATATTTTTTATCTCAAAGACATTATCAAGTCTTCTTTATTTAGCTTTAACAATTTCCTGCGGGAACCAGTGGTTTGTGTTATTGGCAAATCGTACAAGTGCAAGCATTACTGGAACCTCCACCAATACACCAACAATTGTCGCTAAGGCCACTGGAGACGTTGGTCCAAATAGTGCTATAGCCACAGCTACGGAAAGCTCAAAGAAATTCGATGCTCCAATCATCCCTGCTGGCGCTGCAATGTTATGTGGTAATTTCATAGCCTTCGCAGCAAAGTATGCAACGAAGAAAATAAAGACCGTTTGAATTGTTAATGGAATTGCAATTAGTACAATGTGTAATGGGTTTTGTAATATCACATCACCCTGGAAGGAGAATATGATCACAAGTGTTAAAAGTAACCCTAGAATCGTAATATTATTAAATTTAGGTATAAAGGTATTCTGAAAATACTCGAGTCCCCTGTTCTTCACTACCAACATTCTCGTAACGATTCCTGCTACTAATGGAATCACAACGAAGAGTATCACTGATAACGCTAGTGTCTCCCAAGGTACTTTTACACCACTAACACCTAATAAGAAGGCAACAATCGGTGTAAATGCCACAAGTATAATCAAATCATTGGTGGCTACTTGAACTACTGTATAGGCAGGATTCCCCTTGGTTAAATGACTCCATACAAACACCATTGCTGTACAAGGTGCCGCTCCAAGGAGTACAGCCCCCGCTAAATAATCTTTCGCTAAATCAGCAGGAATAATCGATTGAAAAACCACATAAAAGAAAAAAGCAGAAATGCCAAACATCGTAAATGGCTTTATCAACCAGTTGGTAACCCATGTGACATAGAGGCCCTTTGGACTTTTTCCAATATCCGTTACGCTCTTAAAATCGACCTTCATCATCATTGGATAAATCATAATCCATATTAGGATAGCAATCGGTATTGAAACATTCGCATATTCGAACTGTCCTAAGAAATCCGGAATAAAAGCAAAATACTTCCCAATTAATATTCCTACGACCATACATAAGATAACCCAAATGGTTAAATTCTTCTCAAAAAAGCTAATACCTTGTAATTTTTCTTTTGCCATATCGTATCTCCTAACCAATAATTTTTTTCTTTCTTTGACACAAATATTACTGATTGACCGTATTAAGACTTAAAGAAAACTTGGCATTCGCAAGCTTTCTGGCGAAGAGAATGCCTTAGTTGCACTGACGCATAAACACAGCAGTTTACTGCTGATGTGTTGCTAATGCACAGCTATACTATCAACATTAAATTTATAAATTCTGATAGTGTAAAAAACTGATTTAAAACGCATTCACTTATTTACAATCACTTGATTGTAATGTATTGAGAGAAACCGTAACTTGTTCATAGCAGTAAACTGAGAAATAAATATAAGTATATAAGCAAATGATTATATATAGAATTTACCAGAAAAATGCTTATTAGTCAACAGATTTCATTGAAAACTGGTTTAAAATGTTACGGGCTAATTCTCTCATGTCGGTACGTGGATCTTTCTCAATCATTTCCTGTAGTGCTGGAATTGCCGCCGTTATCTTACGTTTGCCGATTAACAATAATGCATTTCGTTGCCACGGCTTCTTTCCACGCCACGCACCAGAAGAATGACCATACTTGTGGCGAAACGTTTGATTGGATATATGCAATAATTCGATTAGGTCCGGATACTTAATTTCATCTAGCTCATTGAATTCTTGGTGATTGTGGTGTGGCGCTCGTTTGTTGTGCGGACACACACTTTGACAAATATCACAGCCATAGATGTGATTATCAAGATTCTCTTGATAATCGTCACCCATTTCACCCTTTGTCAAAGTCAAATAGGCCAAGCATCTCTGACTATTGAGTCGATATGGTTCATATAATGCACCGGTAGGACAAGCATTGACACATTTGTTACAGGTCATGCACTCTGCCTGTAATTGGGTATCAGTAGGCAGTTGCAATGTTGTCAATAGGCTCCCAATCACAATATAAGAACCTAGATGAGGATGTATAATATTGCAATTGTATCCATAAAACCCTATTCCTGCACGAATTGCAACTTCACGATCAACCAGTGGACCTGTATCTACAAAGGCCAAATTGCTTGCTGTACCATCAATAGAACTATGAATAAATGATTCCAGTTGATGTAGTTTATTAAGTACAACTTTATGATAATCCTGCCCCCAAGCAATCTTAGCAAGTCGACCTCTCGTAAGTTTTTCCTGATTCGTCCATTGTTCGTTAGTTTCAGGAGCATGATAACTGATGGCGATCACAATGATTGTCTTTGCATGAGGCAGGTGTGTGCTTGGGTGTATCCGTTTTTCAATATCAGCTTCTTCCCAGCCTGTATGGTGGTTCAGACTTCTATGCTCTGCCAGATAGTCACGAATATGCGCAAATTCCGCCACAGATGCAAATCCTATGGCATCAATTTCTATTTCCCGGGAAAAGTCGACAATCTTCCGCCTGCTATCACTACCCATTTTTTTCACACACCCCACTATTCAATGGCGTTACCCAGACTTCATATTCCGAATACAAGTCTTCTTTCTTAGCGATATTTCTTGCAAGCCTCAACAGCTAATACATCTGCTCGCTCGTTCCATTTATCCCCACTGTGGCCCTTCACCTTATGCCAATGGACATCATGTTGTTCCACTAACTCTAACATCGTTTCCCATAAATCTTTATTTTCTACAGGCTTCTTCTGACTATTTTTCCATCCGTTCTTTTGCCAATTTACGTACCATTTCTGTTGAAAGCAATTATATATGTATGCACTATCGGTATAGATGTGAACTTCACAACGTTCCTTTAGATTTTCTAAACCTTTGATTACGCCAAGCATCTCCATGCGGTTATTGGTTGTGTCTTTTTCTCCGCCAGATAGTTCCTTAATATGCTCTCCGTACATCAATACTGCTGACCAACCACCTGGGCCAGGATTGCCTGAGCAAGCCCCGTCCGTATATATCACAATCTTCTTTACCATCGAAAAAAATCCCCCAAACAAAAAGCCTTTGAATCATCATTCAAAAGCTTCTGTAAATTTCTATATTTAATTATACCACTGAAATTCAATTGTTAAAGTGTGCGTAATACTTTTCACAGCATCTTACACTACTCTTGCTAGAAGTCTCTAATATAAAATATTTTTGGTTTAGTGCCCTTTTCAATTAACAGTTGTTTATGAGTATAACGGCTCAACAAATGATTAATTTCACTATCAGGGTCGTCTAAATCTCCAAAAATTCTTGCACGAGCAGGGCATGCAACGCAACAATACGGATATTCACCTTTTTTGATTCGATGATCGCAGAAATTACATTTCTCCACGACACCTCTTGGACGTACACCTCCGTAAGTTTCCTCGCGGTCAGGGTTGTAATAAGGGATAGGAGTATTGGTCTTATCAATCACTTCCTTAGGTGCTGCTGTGACATTCGGAATTAAAGCTTCATCACTTTGCCAACTCTGATGCGGGACTTTATAATTCACATTGATGACGCCATACGGATCCGCTAATACACAAGTTTTACAGCCAATACATCGTTCAATGCTATGTAATGTAAGGCCATTGTCATCTTTATACATCGCCTTTGTAGGACATGCTTTTACACAGGGGGCATCCATACAGTGATTGCATAAGGTCGGCAAGTACTGGAACTTCACATTAGGGAAAGTTCCTGTAGTACTGACCATATGATTAGACCAATAAAAGTCAGATGGGACGTTATTTTCGTTTTTACATGCAATATCACACGCACCACAACCTACGCAGTTTTGCAAGTCGATTACCATCGCATAATTTGGCATAGAATATCACCTCACTCATTTAAATTTTCACAATTTTTACTCTAGTTACCCCACCATGACGGGCTGTACTACCACTTAATCGATCATAGTCTGCAGGGAGTATCAAATTATTGTTACCACCACGCGGGATACCTTGTTGGAAGTCCTTTGCTGCTAACGCGCCGTATGCCCAATGGCCTTGTCCATAACACTTTGCAATAGTTCCTGGTCGAATCCCCTCCCAAAGCTTCGCATGGCATGATATTTCACCAACTGGAGATATAATTTTTACTGTATCTCCATTATTTACTCCTATTTTACTGGCATCTATTGGATTAATTTTTACTACATCATCCCAGCGTTCATCCCCAGGATCGACATCCTTATGAGCATAGTACCAAGTGAGATTCTGTGATCTTCCTTCACGATTTAAGCGCGACCTATGTTCGAAGAATATAAACGGAAACTCTTCCTCATTCCCCCACCTATAAGCTTCTTCATAATGAGGGACAAACGCAACTTCACCACGTGCTTGATATTTGGTTGTTTCTAAGACATCATCAATTGTTGTTACGTGTTTTTCAGCATGTTTTTTTAACGCATCTTTTAATGTTTCGCTATAGAATTCAAACTGACTGGTAGATGTATTGAAATTGCCCCATTTGCTTCGATAAATATAGTCTGAAGAATTCCACACTCCGACTTCGCGGAAATTTTCCCAACCAGTAAAGAAATCACCTGACCATCTACGTCTTCTTTCCTTTTCATCGATATCCCAAGACTCATCTTCGATTGGTGGTTGCTCATCCTTCGTTTTATAGAGAGTAGGATCCCACATCGGTTGTGTTAACATTTTTAAAGAAATTAACGAAAACTCTAATCCATTTTTAGGGCGATCCCCGGTTTCCGGATCTATAAACTCTGTACTATAGTATCGGTAAAGGTTATCGAATCCTTTTTCTGCTAGCTTTTCAGCCAACATCCACGGAATCTCTGTTTCATCCATTTTAACGTCCCATAGGTTATCTAGTACTGGTTGATTTAGTGTTGCATATGATACACGATTATATTTACTTTTTACATATCCCCACTTCTCAAACATCTGATGACCAGACGGAAGAACGATATCTGCATATTGACTCATTTCCGAAATATTTGTAGTAATATGAGCGAAAAACGGAATCTTCTCCATTGCCTGTTCCCATCGTGATGCACCTGAACAAGAAAATGTGAAGTTATTCCAATAACCAATTGCCATCTTGATATCATAAGGGTCATCAGTAAGTATTGAGTCCGCGACTTGGTTTATAATCGAACCTCCGCCAGACTTCCCGTCTTTTAATGAAGGATAAACTTTCGTCCCACGATGGTCCATTTTCTTTTTCTTGCCATTGGTAAGCGCAATTTCATCCTGATAATCCGTAAATTTGGGAATTGTATTATCTGGAACTTTCATACCTTGTAGCGTTCCGCCTACATTGTCCACTGATCCAACGAGTCCATTCAGAGCGTGTGCAGCCATTGCAGTGTATCCGCCTCTTACTTGCATACTAGCCCCGGGAGATACCCACGAAATACTATGTGGGGCAGCTGCTGCGAACTCTCTAGCCACATTATATATGGTTTCAGGAGAGATTCCAGTTCGCTCACTAGCCCATTCTGGAGTTTTATCTTTCAGTTCTATGTTCCACCATTTCACAACACCAAAGGTATAATTTTCTTTAAAAGAAGCCTCATCCACTTCTTTCCCAACATCAAATTGTACCGATTGGTCGATAAAATCCCCCACAAACTCTTTATTCCATAACCCTTCCGTTAAGATTACATGGGCAATCGCCACTGCTAATGCTCCATCTTCCCCTGGTATTACAGGAAGCCAAATCTTTGCTTTTGCTGCCGTAGCCGATAGACGCGGATCCACAACCGCTACTTTCGCACGATCAAGTACTTGTCCCCAAACATTTATAGCGTGGGGAACTTGTCGATTTGAAGAAATTGGATCGGCGCCCCAGGCTAATACGTATCGAGTGTTTAGAAGGTCATAATCGCGGTAATCCCAAAACCCTTCTGTATAATAAGAACCAAATTTCTCTGCTTCTGCGCAAATCGAACTATGTGAAATGTTGTTCGGAGTGCCATAAATTTTCGGTAATGCTTCATAGATAATATCTCTCATAAACGAATACCTACCACGAAGAAGCATGAACTTGTGACTTTCGTTCTCATTTCTAAGTTCAATCATCTTTTCAGCAATTGTATCCATTGCTTCGTCCCAGGTAATAGGCACAAATTGCGGATCGATGCCCTTTCCCTTTACTGGGTATGTCCTTTTCATTGGGCCTTTCAAGCGATCTGGGTCATACATTTGCTGAAGTGCCATATGCCCCCTTGGACAAACGTTCCAACGGTTTGCTCTTGCATTAGTATTTCCCATAACTTTAACAGCCCGCTGATTCACTATATAAACTTGAACTGGACACCACGATGTACAGCCTTGGCAAGTACTTGGCTTCCATTCTCCTTGCTGAGTCTCTGGATTGATGTCACCCTGCGCTCTTGCCTTTTCAGAAAAGTATTTTAGACTTAGACTACCACTAACAATTGTAGCACTTGAAATCGCTGTCGCTTTTATAAAACTTCTACGATTCATTTCCATTAGAAGACCTCCAATCTATCACAATTAGAAATTAAAAAATGGTACTAGGGTTTGGCCAATCGTCAAGATAATTTGTTTAGCTGTAAAAACACCTACCAGAATACAAATACTTATTACTCCAGCAGTACCTGTTGTAAGGGTTCGTTTGTTATACCACTGGACTAGCAATACTATAATAGGTAAAATTGTTCCAATCGCTAAAACTATTGTCCACCAATAGATTGAATATCTTTCTAGCATTAAAGCATATACAGTTTCAACCTCAACTCCAGCTCTGCTTGTGAAAAAGTGCCACAGCCCGATAAATATTAATTGCATTACCAATAATCCTAATAACCATGGCCTAATCACTGTTAAATCAAAACTCAACTTTTTCTTAGAAGAATAGGCAATCCAGATAATCGTAACGAGTGCAATTCCAGAAGCTATGGAAGAGACAAAAAAGATTGGTACGATTAGCTCAGACCAAAGTGGTCTTTCAACGGATGCTAATAATAAGCCATGGTAAAGTCCTACTGCAATAGCAAACGGCACTCCAATTAATTGGATCAGTTTTACTAATTGGTTATTTGTTTGCTGCTGATTGCTATAGAGCATGTAAGCATAACCAAGGGAAATGATTACAAAGGCAGTTTGCAAATATACTCCTATAGAAAGAACCGACTGAGGATTTACACGAAATAGAGTAGTGATAAATTTCTCTGGTCTACCAAGCTCTGTTACAAGAAATAACAGACCTAACATCACGGCTACAGGAGCAACATAAGCACTAATTCGTACCAATTGACCACTATTATCTTTCTTCGTTGAACTTAAATACACGGATAAAAGAAAAGCCCCTACCCCGACTCCACCGAAAAACAAATCTAATGTAACTCGAATATCCCATGGAAAAATAACAACCATACAATCCATCCTTCCTTATGTAAAAAATGGTGACATTACTATTTTGCGCATTAGATAAAATTTACATACAAAAAAAGCCTTTGCAATAATGCAAAGGCTTTTTAATACTATCTATTTAAACGTTTTTCTCGCTTCTCTTTGGTTCTGTGTCATCATCAAAATTCGTTAAGTCTCTTGTAGCACCCTTAAATTCTTTTATTGTTCTACCTGCAGCTCTTCCAAGCTCAGGCAATTTATTCGGTCCAAATACGATTAAAGCAATAACTCCAATTAAAATCATTCCAGGAACACCGATGCTTGATAACATGTGAACACCTCCTATATATGCTTGTATACCATTATACCATACCTAATAATAAAAGTCTTTGTTTTGTATTAAATCATAACATCTTACCCTTATATTATTCTCCGACTTTAATAATATCATGCTCAAGAGCGTACTTCACAAGGTCGGAACGCTTTTTCGTATTCATTTTCTCCATGATATTGGATTTGTGGCTTTCCACCGTCTTAATACTTACAAATAGCTGATCTGCGATTTCTTGTTGTGTATATCCTAAGGCAATCAGTCGCAATACATCTGCTTCACGCTTCGTTAAGGATACTTCTTGAATGGACGCCTTTTGTTTCTTATTCATCAATTGGTTTGCAACGTTTTCCTTCAATCCCTTGTATAACACAAATTCTCCTCGAGAAACGGCACGAATGGCATCTAATAATTCTTTATCTGCTGCGCTCTTTAAAATGTAACCAGCTCCACCAATTTGCAAGACTTTGCCAATGTATTCTGCTTCATCATGCATCGTAAGGAATAAAATCTTGATATTACCATACACCGAAATGATTTCCGCTGATAAATCCATACCGTTTTTGTCTGGCAAATTGATATCCATCAAAACCACGTCTGGCTGTAATTTCGCAACTAATGCAGTCGCTTCGAAAGCAGTCCCCGCCTCACCAATGACTTCCATATCATCTTGTGAATTTAATAACATTGCCAACCCACTACGGAGAACCGTATGGTCATCGACAACTAGAATTTTAATCGTCATAGTAGAATTTCCTCCTGGTCTTCAAACACGAGCGGTATCGAAACATAAATCGTTGTTCCTATTCCAACTTTTGATTCAATTTCAAAATTACCATTGATAAGTTCAGCCCGTTCACGCATCCCATGAAGCCCTAGATGCGTATCATGTGTATCACTTGAATAGTGCTCGTTGACATCAAATCCTATGCCATCATCTTCGATAATAATTTGAAGCGCATCCTGTTTAAAATTCATGATAATACTCACGTTTTCTGCTTTTGAATATTTAAATATATTCGTGAGCGCTTCTTGTAAAATGCGGTAAATCGTTATTTCTAATTCTGCTAAGAGGCGTTTTTCAAAAGTATGACCATGGACGATAAAATCAATATCTGTATGATTAAATTCCTGATATTCTTGAACTAATCGCTCGATTGCTGGTATTAAACCCATATCATCCAAAACACTAGGACGTAACTGCCTAGAAATTCGTTTTACTTCGCCAATGGTACGAGAAATCACTTTCCTCATATTATCGACGTTTTGATCGAAGTTCTCTTGTTTGCCTACTTGTTTAATACACTGCAATTGTACCATAAGTGCACTAAGAAGTTGACCGGTTTCATCATGTAGTTCACGACTTACACGCTTTCTTTCCATTTCTTGTGCAGTAATTACTTTTTTTAGTAAACTTTTTCTTACTTGTTCCTTTTTTTCTATTTCAGCTAATAACTGTTTATTCTCTTTTTCTTTATGCGCAAGGGTTTCCCCCATTTTATTAAATGCCTGTCCCAAATTCCCGAACTCATCATTACTTGATACTTCAACACGTTGAGTATAGTCTCCCGCAGAAAACTTATGGGTAGCTTCTACTAATCGTAGGATAGGTTGATATAAGACATTCGCAAGAATGTATGCCGCTAAGATTCCTATGATCGACATTAAAAGTGTCGTTTGAAGAATGGTAGTTGTAATCTTTTGAACAGAAAATATCACATTTGATTGGTCTAATCCTATTCTAACAACGCCCACTTTTCCACCTAAAATTGGCATTGCAAAATCGTGAATCTTTCCCTCGCCAGTATTAATAAGCCTACGGTTAGGATTGTCTTCAGATGTAAATGTGTTGATATAAATTAAATTAGTCGGTACACCATCCGCGAATGTATGAGCAATTACATCACCATCATGGTTGATAACAAAGGCATACCTGACATTTCGATTATTTTTCCTAGTGTCGTTGAGCAGTTGATGGAGTATAAAAACTTGATTTGTAAGAACTAAATCGGCACTTCGTGCTGACAAGTCCCGCGAAATTGAAACACCTTGCTTATCTAACTCTTCTAGCATTAGATTCTGAACAATATTTCTCATTTCTAGGGTAACCCCTGCCCCAAGTACAAGGATAAATCCTACTGTGATACCTAAAATCTTTATCTCGAGGTTCACTGCATCTGATACGCGTGTAATCCACTTAAAAATTTTATTTAACATTGTAATCAATCTCTGTCTTATTTAATAAGTCTCGAATATAATCGTAAGTCATATCGTCAGCCATAACGAAACGCTCAAATAATAAACTCTGCAAAGCAATTTTGCCCTTCTCATCGTTGTGCATATTTAACAATAACCTACGCAGCATTTGGAATTCTTCGTCTGATGTGTTAACCCCTACAACAACTGGCGGATTCCCAACTTCCGGAGAAGAATGAATGATCTGTAATTGATTCGTAATTTCCGGGTATAAGAACGCATGATAATCGTATACCATATGGTCAATGCATGCAGAATCTACTATGCCATCTAGTACTGCCTTTACCGAATTATCGTGGCTGTAGGTGTAGATAATACTGGAAAAATACTTTTCCGGCTTCTCTCCGATGTTCGCCAATTCGCCAATCATAGCGGCCCTTCCCGAGAACGACATCGGATCAGTAAATGCAAATCTCTTGCCACGCAAGTCCTCTAATGTCTCAATTCCACTATTTTTTCTTGTAATAACTATCGAACGATATACTGCACTCCCTTGTACTTGAGGGACACTAACAAGCCTAGCGCCAAAAGTTCGTTCGGCTTCGACATAGGATAATGTACAGATAAATGCTAAGTCTACTTCGCCTTGTTCAATTAAATCATTAATTTCTCCATACGTTTTTCTCTGAACTAGTTCAACCTTCCGACCGAGCTTTTCTTCGAAATACTCTGTTAACGGACGGTATCCCTTAACAGTTTCCGTTGGTGAAATAACGGATGAAACAGCTAAACGAAACACCTCTGGGTTCGGTGTTTTTTTAACTTGCGGCTCCACTTTAGTAAAGTCAACATAAACAGCTTCTGCCTCCGTGAAATCTACACTATTATAAATGGTTGTGCCTAATAACATGAGCACAAAAATGCACCAAAGGATAATGATATTCCGAACTTTAAGATTCACATTCACACCTTCTTCTATAGGACATGATAGACTGAGTAACAAGTATCATTTTCAAAACCTTATATAATTATTTTAAACGATTTAATCTCAAAAGAAAACAATATGAACAAAAAAAGAAGACAAATCGTAAAGATCCATCTACCTTCTTGTAATATTAAATGCAATTTTAAATACCTTACATATCAATAGTTTCAATTGTTTCTTGTATGTATATGATTTAGCTATGTAAAAATCACTAATTCCAATTACACGATTTTCTTGGATTTAAATCGCTTCGCTATTAGTGACAGCATGTCTAAGTTAAAGCCAACAGCTACTTGTTGCCCATCCGTCACAATTGGTCTTCTTAATAGCTTCGGTTCTTCTGATAACAACTTTAATAGTTCGCTAAACTTCATATCGAGATGATTGATTCCTAGTTGACGGTAGCGATTGCTGCGTACAGATACTAGGCTGTCAATCCCTTCTTCAGAAATTATACTCATGTGTTTTAGTTCCTCTGGTGTAGGTGGTTTCTTAAAAATATGACGTTCTTCGAATGGAATACCATTTTCTAAGAACCAAGATTTTACACGACGACAAGATGTACAGCTTGGGTACGTATAGAATATAACTTTGTTTTTCATTTGAGACACCCTCCAGAGGATTTTTTTCCAAAACATAGAATTATTCCTGTTGCTATTTTCCTGATTATTTGGATATCTTTATTATATTTTAGTAATAACACTATGTCAATAGTGTTTATGTTAAAAAACGTTAAAAAGTTTGCATTTTTTTGTAAAGTTGTTTATTATTTTCTTTGGTAATACATTTGTACTAAATCAAATGGTCTGTGCGATACAAATTTAACGCATAGGAGGATAGGACAGAAGATATATAGAAGAAAAGAAAATTTATAGAAGCTATATAGTGATGTGTTTATTAGAGGATTATTGTTAATTAATATTATGGATTATTGTAAATAATCATGATAATGAGAGGTGTATCATGAATGAAAGAAAATATGTATAAAATTGCAACGGTTTTAGCAGACCGCACTCGTTACTCGATTTATGACTTTGTTTGCTCTACCCATGACGGTATATCCGTCCAAGACGTCGCTCAAGAATTTTCAATTCATGCGAATGTGGCGAGATTACATTTAGGCAAGCTAGAAGATTCCGGACTCATTCAATCTCTTTTTGACAAAAAAGAAAAAAAGGGCGGACGCCCTAATAAACTGTATCGTATTAGTAATGAAACTATATCGTTTCATTTTCCATACCGCGATTTTTCGTTATTAACTACCCTTGCAATGAAGACTTTATCAAGTCTTGGGCCGTACGCCTGGAAGGCGTTTATTGCGCAAAATTATCAACATGGCAGAGATCATGGTCTACATGCACGGAATCGCCAAAACATAACGGTTGATTCATCAACAGACCAGATTATTGCTGGCATTAAAATTACGTTAAGTGAACTTGGGCTCAACCCAGTGATTGAGCTAAATGAAGAAGGATACATTATTTTTAACATCCGTAATTGCACCTTTAAAGATTCTATAGATATCTTTCCAGAAATATTATGCAAGGCCCATCAAAAATTGCTTCAAGGGCTGTTCGAATCGTATTTTGAGCATTTACGATTTGAACCAGTGAAAACCTTGCAGGACTTTAATAACTGTAGCTTCTGCCATTATCGCATTCAATTAGTACCATCTGACTCAGACACGAACATTCCCAATGATGACCCAGAAGCGGACTATCACATTTAATCAAGTCGGTTTCGATGTATGCTCACAAGGGTTGACATGGATTAATACATCTTCTACATCCTTCATTTCAGTAAGGATCTGATGTTTGGCTTTCCCAGCAATTTGGTGACCAACTTCAACTGTCAGATCCTTATTGACACATATTTTCATATCAATAAAGATCCGCGGGCCATTAAATCTCCCTTTCACATCCTGTACCGTATATACTCCTTCCACAGTTAACGCAACTTCTTTGATCTTGTCTAAGATCTCCGACGATGGCGCTTCATCCATAAGCTCCTTAGTAGCAGTCCAATATATTTCAATAGCAGCATAACCAATCATGATTGCTACAATGATACCGGCAACAGGGTCCAATATTGGATAGCCAAGCAATGCCCCACCTATCCCTATAAGTGCAGCCACCGACGATAACGCGTCCGTACGATGATGCCATGCATCAGCTTTTATGGCAGAACTTCCAATCTTGTTCGCAACATTCATCGTATAACGATACATCGCTTCTTTAGAAATAATGGATATACCAGCTGCCCAAAGGGCTGCTTTTTGTGGTATCTCAATAACTGGCTGAATTAAAGTAGTATAGGCTGCATATGCAACTCCCAACCCTGTAAGAAATAACAGGAACGCAATTAACTTTGCTACCACAGATTCTGCTTTTCCATGACCATAATGGTGATTTGCATCTGCAGGTTTTTGTGCTAACTTAAGACCCCATAAGACTATGACAGAACCTAATACATCAGATAATGAATGGAATGCATCGGCAACCATTGCCATACTACCAGATATAAATCCTATAATTGCCTTAAAAATCGTCAATATTACGTTCCCTATAATTCCTATATACGTCGCTTTTTTACCTAACCTATAGCGTTCTTCCTTTTCCAAATCCTCACCCACATTTCCCATTTATTAAAACCTAATAATTTTCATAATAACTTATAGAAAGACTAACACTATAATTGCAGGCATATCTATATTCAATCTTACATTGAAGGAGGTAATCGAATGTTACCTAAACCTCGAATTGGGTGGGCACCTTGGGCGATTTGGCATGCAATTGTAATTCCTGCGCTATTCTATCTTGGATATGCATATTTGTAAGTATTATAAAAATATTTACTTATTACGACAGTGGTTTCTCGCTGTCGTATTTAATTTTTCTCATCCGAACTCCTCTTTGAGTGTTTTCTTTTATTTTCTCTGAATTAAAACCTTAAAAGTATCTCCCATTCCACCAGGCATAATTAGCTGCTTTATTGCATTATTCCTTTTGAAAATTGGATCAAATGGATTGCTTGAAAGATTTTGGCTCAGTTTATCCAAAATGCCATTTTGCATTAAAAACTCATGCTGTGTCTGATACGAAACTGTTTGTAACCCCTCCACCTCACCCCACTGTATAAGCTGTGAGAAATTGACATGGCTTGTGATATCTTGCAAACCGATACGTACTAAGGTATTATCGGATACTTGATGCTTATTGTAGCATTGAAGAGTTCCCGTCATTCGTGCGGGAGCATAAATTTCATCTGCTGTATATCCATAGTCAATCGTTATTATATCTCCACCATTTAGATATTTCGCCGATTGTTGTATCCATTGCTTTGCTTGCAGATTCACTTCTGCTTCTTGATGATTGATTAGGATAACTTTTTGTTCATTAAAAAATTCACATAATTCAATACTTGCTGCTTTTAACTGAAATTCAAACTCCCGATTCAGAGGATTATAAGTAACAAACTTTTCATGCAATTGATTATCTATCATTTGTACTATATGCACAGGAAATGCATCGAATAACTCATTCGAAAGAATGCAACCAACAACATTATCAATCTCTTCTAGACTATTCACCCATTTTACTGGATAACCCTGCAATAACTGCTGTTGCATGTGTCGAAAGCTTTCGCTTGCATCAATGATATAGTACTGCAGACTTGCGTATAGCTCTTGTTCGTTAGAAAGCACACCCAATATTGCGTGTGCTAGTTGTCCCTTGCCTGCACCGAACTCGACAATCTTGAAGTTTTTCGGGCATTCTAAACGTTCCCAAAGTTTCTTAATATAACTTGCTATTACCTCTCCAAAGATCGGAGATACATTCGCCGATGTATAAAAATCACCTTGTTTGCCAGTTCTTTCACGATCTGCTTGGTAATATCCAAGTTTCGGGTAATATAAACACATATCCATGAAGTCTTTAAAAGAAATTGGACCCTCTTGATTGATGCGATTTTTGATAATATGAATTAACTGCTCGTTTCCCATTACTTACAACACCGCCTGTGATTAAACTAACGCAGAAAATATTTGATTTGGAATTAAAATGGTAAACTATACCGTTATAGTTTACCATTTTATTATAATTGGCGGTGTGCGTAAAAGCAATTCGCTAGTCCCAGCCGACCATACTGTCAATGCCATATTTCTCAAAGTGATTCCTTAAATGAAATATCGTCTTCTCTGGAACGTGGAACAAGTTTGCCATTTCCTCATCACTCATATTGAGTTTTAAACACTCGATAAATTCATCGAAATTAACTTTCACTTCCTCAGTTTTTGCTTGTAAACTTTCTTGCCAGCCCCAAGGTGCTCCTCTAGTTCCATAATCTTCTTGGCTTAAGTGGCGTTGCGATTCCTCACTATTCGTCATATTAACCCTCCTTAAAGCATTTGATGTAATTCTATACTTATTCTTTGCGAATTTATCTTTGGTTATGAAAATACGAAAGGGGAAAACTAAAATTCGAGGAGGTGTATTTATGCCAACTAATAAACAAAAGAAAAACGGCTTAGTCCCAGAAGGCTTAGGCTCTGCAGACTTGGTTAACCTACACGTGAATAACTCAACAACAAACGCAAGAGGCAAGTCGAAGCGTCCAAAGAAGATATTGGAGGTGAATCATAACAGTGACGGAGCGAACTCATAATCAAGCAGTCGGAGAAGTAAGTCCATCCATCGGTTGGGGTAGCTGGATTGTACTACATGTCATAGCGATTCCCGTTGTCGTGTTTCTAGGGAGTTTATTAACAAGGTTTTAGTCATTACCGCCCCGACTGGTTCGGGGCCTTTTATATTTGCAGATTCACAATATGATTCTTCCTAGCACAAAACCATGAAATCATGTATACTACGATTCATGGAGGTGTACAACTATGGCTCGATCAAAATTATTACAAATCCGATCCAAAAGCTTTATATGGTTAGTCGTTGGTATCGGCTTTTTATATCTATACTTTATCTTCAAAATCGCGAAAATCTTTGCGCTCATTGGTGTCCTAGCTATGGGAATCAGTTTTTTCATGTTTAGTAGAGCAGGTCATTTTGCTGCAAAAGCAAAAGAAATAGACTGCCCAGAATGTGGACGTATAATTAGGGTTGTTTCTAGAGCAGATGCTTGTAGCCACTGTCGTGCCCCACTGATTGACGAGGGGAACGGAATTTATAAAAGTGTAAAGCCTAAAAAATAAAATTTCTTAGGAAAAGTTTCTAGACACAGAAAAAGGCAGTCGCTTATGACTGCCTTTTTTACATAGTAATAATTAATAGTCTTAGTTATCAGGTATTGGATTCCTAGTTTTAATTTTCCAAGCATTAATTCTCAAGAACTAATTCTGCTGGCTGTTTCAGAAGAAACGTTTCAATTGTCTCCCATATTTCTGGAACTTCGAAACCTCGCCTCCACGATGCCACACCTGCTAAATCATATTTACGCACCAACTTGATTCGTTCCTGCATCGATTCCGGTGTCTCAAGCCAGATGCGGTAGCGATCTTTCCCAATCGAATACTCTGCATAGAATTGCATAGTCAGAGCATCGAATTGCACTTCCGCCTTTTGTTCTTCTACGATATCCCACGCACGCTGCATCGACACAGCACTAGAGGATACTTTTATTTTACCATCACTTTGCATTTCTTCTTTCCATACCCTTGTATAGAACGGCACTCCAAGTACTAATTTGTGCTTCGGCACTTCATTCAGTACTCCCTGAAGCCCCTTTTCTACCCACGGTAATGAAGCTACAGAACCAGCAACAGGACTGGAACCCCAATGCTCATCATACGTCATGACCATGACATAATCGACAGTGTCTGCAAAGGCTTTGCGATCATATACCATAGACCAATTCGGGCTTTGCGATATAATCGTGACATCGATGGATACCACTAACCCTTGTTCCCGTAGATACGGAGCAAGCTCTCGCACGTATTGGGTTAATAAATCCTTATTCTCTAGGTACACGTTTTCAAAATCAATGTTAATCCCATCTAATTGATACATCTCTGCATAGCCAAGAATCTGTTGAATGGACCGTTTCCTAGCCTCTGGATTGCGCAGGAAGTCCTTTGTTAATTCTGGATCAAACTGATTACTATAAAGTGCCCACACTTGATATCCGCGGTCATGGGCCCATTTCACATACTCCTTGCTTGCCTTTTCGCCGCTGACATTGCCTTGAGCGTCTTTCAAATGAAACCACGTAGGCGAAATGACATTGACGCCTGGCATCACGGGTAAATCTTTAGGGTCTGGCGTAACTCTATGGACATGTTCCCAGGTTAAATTGATTCTGCCACCAAGGGGTTTCCAAGCTAATTTTCTTTCTTCTTTTATCGCTTCATGAATTTTAATTCCCGCAAGCTGAATATCGGATTTTAACCCAAAACCAAAAATCCCTTCTTCGGTACGTACTTTATACCAAGAGCCTTTTTCCCCTAAAATATATAGTTTCGTGTCCTTGCTGATATGTGCTACAATTGGTTCTTTGACATTCGCATCAAGACGAATCTTGCTTTCGTCTTTGCCTACAACCCCTCTTTGCACTGGAATTCCGATGCTATCGATGATTAGGGTATTGGTCTCGGGATAATATTGCGTCATAATCTTATAGTACTTAGCGAAGAACTCTATCGGCAGGAAAGGTTCATTGTCTACGACTGTAACCGGCACCTCTAAGGCAATTGATTGGTCGTTCATAAACGCCGTTAATTGATCCGTCTTCATTTCCAATACAACGGTTTCTGTCGTCATAATTAATAACTGATTGGTTTCATCCCAATGAATATACGGGTCAAAGTTTGATTTCACAAAATCATAGGAAAGATACGCTTGATTCTCAATAATTTCTATTACTTTCCCTTCCGACTGTGCGGAATGAATTAACTCATTATCTAGAATCAATGTTGCATTCTCCAAGGAATACGTTTGTATTTGAGTAGCATTTGGCACTAAGAACAGCCACGCATATACCCCAAACAGCAAACATCCGACAATTGTAATCACGGTAATGATGATGCTTTTGATGGATTTTCTCTTAGGAGATTTCCTATGCAATGAGTAATCTTCTGTATGAATCGCTGTTTCCATGTTAATCTCCCCCCTCTTCTATTATACATGACTTCTATCAAAACCTGTATAAAGAAAACTTGGTATTCGCCAAAGAGGTGGAAAATATATTACTCACATCGCTCCGTGTTTAAAACATTCGTACGTATTTTATAAAAGTATGGCCCTTGTTTTTTGGCTGATTTGACAGCCTTATGGTATAAGAATAATTGCGCATTCAGTTTCATTTCTTCGTTCGCTTGTTTTTTGTACACACCATCCGATGCTAATAAACGCGCTTTCATATTATCCTGTAGTTGCACACACAGGACGTCTTTGACGCGCTCCTTTAAGTCTGTTTCTAAAATCGGAAACATTGTCTCTACACGGCGGCTTAGATTGCGTGTCATCCAGTCCGCACTAGCTAAGTAGATACTCTCTTCGCCATTATTATAGAAATAAAAGACTCGACTATGCTCTAAGAACCGTCCGACAATGCTTCGTACGCGGATGTTTTCACTCACCCCTGGCACACCTGGACGCAAGCAGCATATACCTCGGATTATTAGTTCAATCTTGACCCCTGCCATCGAAGCAGTGAATAGTGCTTTAATGATTTCTTTATCCGTTAAAGAGTTCATTTTCGCAATGATTTTTGCAGGGCGTCCAGCCATTGCATGCTGGATTTCATTTTCAATCAAGCCAATAAACTTGTCTCGCATCCCTAATGGTGCTGCGCTAATCTGGCGCCACATCGGTGCTCTCATATACCCTGACAAGTGATTAAAGATTGCGGAAGCGTCTACCCCAATATCTTCATTGGCAGTAAACAGTCCGTAGTCTGTGTAGAGTTTCGCTGTCGATTCATTATAATTGCCTGTACTTAAATGCACATAGCGTTTGATCCGGTTGCGTTCTTGTCGAACAACCAACAACAACTTACAGTGAATCTTGTAACCTACTAACCCGTAAATAACGTGGCATCCTGCTTCTTCAAGCTTCTTCGCCCATCCTATATTATTCTCTTCGTCAAAACGAGCCTTAAGCTCTACAACGACCGTGACCTGCTTCCCATTCTCGGCCGCTTTCATTAAATATTTAATGATTGGTGATACGCCACTGACACGATACAGGGTCTGCTTAATCGCAAGGACATTTGGGTCCTCTGCTGCTTGCTTCATCATCAGTATGACAGGTTCAAAACTTTCATAAGGATGATGGACCATGATGTCTTTCTTCGAAATCGCTGCAAAAATATCTGTTTCTCCAATAAAGTCTTGCGGCGGTTGCGGTGGCAAATCCTCGTAACGCAAATTATCATAGCCTTCTAGATTCGAGAATTTCATTAGAAATGTAAAGTCAATTGGGCCATCTACAATATAGACATCTTTTTCGTGGATTTCTAGGGCATCTCGAAGGAACTCTTCGACATACGGGTCACAGCCTGATTGAATCTCTAAACGAACGGCAGAACCTCGACTTCTCTTCTTAACTTCCTTCTCGATTTCTTCCAGCAAGTCACTCGCTGATTCTTCATCAAAGTTAATATCCGCGTTACGCGTAATACGAAACGTAGATACAGACACAATACGGTTACCGAAAAATAAATGCTCAACAAACTCACGGATTATATCTTCTAGCAATATAAATTTAGATTCTTCCTCATCATCCCAAGGAAGTTCGATAAAGCGCGGTAGTACCCCTCCTGGCACCTGAACAACAGCAAATAATTCAGATTCTAGTACAACTGCTAAATTCACCGATTTATTCATGAGCATTGGAAAAGGCCTACTGGAATCCACCGCTAGCGGTGTTAAAGTAGGATAAATTTGGTTGAAGAAATAGTCTTTAATAAAACATAACTGTTGTTCATTGAGTTGGTTCGCTGAAAGAATTTCTATTCCCTCCGCTTGAAAAGCAGGCACAAGACGTTGATTCCAAATTTCATACTGCTTCTGCACAAATGCATGCGCTTGTATGTTAATTGCCTTAATCTGTTTCCTTGGGGTAAGCATCGTCTTATTCTCAGGTGTCGCGATTCCTGACTTAACTTGGTCTTTAATGTGGGCCACACGCACCATGAAGAATTCATCCAAGTTTGAAGCGGAAATCGCTAAGAATTTACCCCGTTCTAATGTCGGGTTTGAATCATCCTTAGCTTCTTCTAGGACTCGCTCATTAAATGCTAGCCAACTTTGTTCTCTATTTATATAGTACTGAATGGAATCTAAATCTATTTCTTGATTGATTAGCGCCTGCTTATTGCCTTCCATAAGAATTTTCTCACCTCAATAGCTTTTTTAACTTTTTTATCGGTCGTAAAGAAATTTCCATGCCGAAAAACTTCTTCGATTTTTTCACTAGCTCCGCTGCTAGGTCTGTTTCAATAATCCTTTTTCGATTGACATGACAGACTATTACCAGGCCCGTTTCTTCTTGAAGTACTTGTATTTCTTCCACTTGTTTACTTGCCGTACGGTCTAATGCCCTTGCAATCAAAAGGATAAACCCAAGCTGTCGAATCATGAATTCATCATCTTCATTGACTATATCATTAAATTGCTGAATTCGTTCTCTTAGAATGTGCGGTTTCTTAAAAGATGCGACCAAAGCCACAAGTAGCCGCTCCTTATGGGTTAAGCCTGGTAGGTTGACATTACTAAGCAAGTAGAACGTATGATTATGCGTGTGGTAGACGTTAATCGATCTTCCGATATCGTGAAGATAGGCAGCAATAGCTAGTAGCCTTGCTTCCTTTTCCGAATACTTTATTGCCCCTTTTTCCGCTAACTGCCGGAATAGCATGACAGATATTTGCATGACATGCTCAGCGTGATCCACATTAATCTTATAATAATGGGCAAAGCGCTTCATGTGCATGCTGACAATATCTTCATCAAGGGATACGTCAGCTTCTTTCATGACTATTTCATGACAGATTCCATCACGGATACCTTGCGTACTCACATAGAATTCTTCAATATCAACGTATTCCATAATTGCCTTGTAAATGCTAACTCCAGCAACAATAATATCCTCTCTCCCACTGGATAAGCCCTCAATATTTTTCCGTGCTTGTAGTGGTGTTCGGCGTAAGTAATGGAAAATCAACTCTATATCATAAGCATCCATTTTATAATTATGTATACTATTGAATGAGTAACGACGTTTCGCCTGATGGATACTTGCTAGCGATCGAGCAGTACCTCCTAAGCCAATAACAGGACATTTGAGATTCTTCAACCATGGGATTCTTTCTAATTGAGAGAAAACCTCTAGTAGTAGTGGTGCTACATCTTGTCTAGATACAACATCGAACCCTTTAAAATATTTTTCCGTCATATTGACTGCGCCATACGGTAAGCTAATGCTATTGATTAACTTACGACTTTTCATATAGGAGATTTCCGTACTACCCCCACCAATATCTACGATGATTGCTTCATCGATATCCATACTGGAGCGCACTGCTAAATACCCATAGCGCGCTTCTTCTTGACCCGATAGTATCTCGAATGTAATCCCTGTCTCTTTGTGGATTTCTTGGAGAATTTCCTTTTGATTTTTCGCTTGACGTAGTGCTGCTGTCGCCACCCCACGAATCGAAGTTACTTCCCTAGAATCGCATAGCTGTTTAAATTGCTTTAATGATTGAATCGTTAATTTTCTACCAATCTCATTGATTGATCCATCCACATCAAAGTGGCTGCTGAGCCGAATACTATTCTTCAAGTCATCTAGCTTGTAGACTGCTCCTCTATCGTTAATGTAGTAAATGACCAAGCGTACAGAGTTTGATCCCATATCAATGATTGCTACATTTTTTTCCTTCAAATCAAGACCACCTTTACTTCCATGAATGATATTTCTTTCGAAACATCTACTTATTAAATGACTTTACGTTACTTTAATTTATTAGTGATGTTGCCTGCGATTTCCTTATATATCCTCCCGATAAAATGTTCATCTTCTAGTGCTACAGGGACTCCTTCATCACTTTTTTCACGGACAGAGGTTTCTAATGGAATCTCACCAATTACTTCTGTTAGTAGGTCATCTGCTAATGCTTTCGTTTCTCCTGAACCGAAAATATAATGTTTCTCATCACAATTCCCGCATAGGAAGTATGACATATTCTCGACGACTCCGATGACTTCTAGTTTTGCGGAGATTGCCATATGCCCTACTCGTCCAGCTACATGGGATGCTGACGATTGCGGCGTCGTTACTAGCAGCATTTTTGCGTGTGGAATCTTCTGCATAATCGTCAACGGTATATCTCCCGTGCCTGGTGGTAAGTCTATCAGAAGATAGTCAAGCTCACCCCACGCGATATCTTGCATAAATTGGTCAAGCACCTTCATTAACACAGGGCCTCTCCATATCAGCGGAGTATCTTCATTCTCTGCAAAACTCCCCATCGATACAACCTTCACACCATGTGCCTCTACCGGGATAATCCCTTCTTCTGACCCTTGGGGCTTTACTCCGACAATCCCCAATAACCTCGGGATGCTAAATCCATAAATATCAGCATCCATGATTCCTACCTTCAATCCTTGCTTTGCTAATGCAACAGCAAGATTTGCCGTAACGGTTGATTTGCCAACCCCACCTTTACCACTTCCTACAGCGATTACAGTTGTATTTTGAAATATTCCTTCACTCATTGATATACCTCCGTTTTTTTAGATTACATTGTAATCTTAGAATTATCAGTATTAACGCATAAACCACATATAACATTTACGATTAATAATACTTTATACAGATAGTAAAAAAGCCTGAAAAGCTTGTTTCAGAATTAGCTAATCCTACTCATTACCTAATTCGACAATATATGATATATTATTGTGAGATAGGGGGTAATGTTTATTATGTATGAATTGACCTTAATTCTTACAGGTTCCATATTAGGGTACTTCATTGGTTCGACTAAACGTATACCCTTAAAATCACTCGTAAATAAACGAGCTTCTACTGCTGTAACTGCAGAAGAACGTGAACTATTATTGAAATAGGCTGTATTATGGTGATTTATACGAATTCCCTGCATACATGTTGCAACTGGCATTCGCTACATTTAGGATTTCGTGCAAGACATATTCTTCGCCCGTGAAAAATGATTTGATGATGAGCCTGTGACCATTGTTCCTTCGGAATGATGGTCATTAGTTGTTTCTCCGTCTCTAACACATCTTCGCTAGCCGCTAAACCTAATCGATTCGCTACACGGAACACGTGCGTATCCACTGCAATTGCTGGTACGCCAAACGCATTACTTAATACTACATTCGCAGTCTTTCTACCTACACCTGGTAACTGCTCTAAATCCTCACGTTTCCCAGGAACTTGTCCTCCATGAACTTCTTCAAGAATCGCAGCTGTTTTCTTAATCGCCTTACTCTTATTCTTATATAAACCTAGACCATATATGTCTTGGGCAATTTGTTCCTCGGATACGTGTAAGTAATCACTCGGTGCCTTATACTTTTGAAATAGGTTTTCTGTAATCTCATTGACACGCTTATCTGTGCATTGAGCGGAGAGAATCGTTGCAATCAGTAACTCAAAGGCATTACTGTGATTAAGTTCGCATTTTGCATCAGGATACATTATTGTCAATACTTCTAGCATTTCCGCTGCTATTTTCTTCGTGACTCGTTTTCTGTTTTTCTTCTTCACTTTTTGCTCCACTCAAGAACACCTCCTTTTAAATCTCAACGGAACAAGTACGACTAAGATTAACTTGTGTTAATGCTCCACTTGAGCACAAGTCGGCTTTATACAGTGCAAGATATTGCTTCGCTTCATGCATGGCAGAATAGTTCATCTGTGCGATTCGGTAAGCTTCATCCACTAATTCCTCTGTTTTTGATTGGTCGCAGATAATTCTTTGTAATGATTCCACAAATTCACTCTCATTCAAGAAGAGATACCCATTTTTACCATGGATAATCATTTGCTCATTTCCCGGGCACTTACTTGCGACTACAGGTGTACGCATGTGAAACGCTTCAATAATGGCAATTGACTGACCTTCCGAACTTGAGGAGTTTAATAGTACATCTGCATGCTCAACGATTTTCAATACAATCCCTTGGGGTAGTTCGCCTAAATATGTAACATCTTGACTCTTATGTATTTGCAGTTCAATCTTTGCCTGTTCTTCTTGCTCAATCGTCGGGCCAACAATATATAACTTCAGCTTTTGCTGATTCCGTTGGTTAAAACGTGTAACGAGTTCAATGGCCCAGGGCACTCGTTTCACTTTGCGTATTCCTGCAGGGAGTACCGCTACGCGAAAACCCTCTTGCCTATCTCTTTGGAGCTGTTCCAGTAACTTTGCAGTGTCGATTGTACCATGAACCGAATACGGTTCCTCCAACCGGTAAAAACCTTGGGGCACAACGTGGACATTATTAGCAACTTCTGGGGAAAAGTTTACGACCTTATCCCGTGCTTGATTATGAAAAACAGTAATGAATGATGCCTTATTTAATAAATCAACTACCCTTGAATCATGATGGTCTAGATGTTCGTTGACATCCGTACCTGTAAACGTAACACCATAATGTATTGCAAGTTGTTGGATTTGTTTCAACAGAGGAGATTGTATAAAGCGTACTGGATTTAAAATATGCAAAAAATCATAAGCTTCGTTTATTGATTCTGTCGTATGGTAATCGATTACATCGATATTCATGTCTGTTGAGGTTTGTAGTGCTTGGATGGATCTTTGAATCCTCAAAGCTGTAAGGCTATTCCCTCTCATTACAGCTAAATAAGGACTTGCAATTAAAACCTTCATAACGCCTACCATCCTCCTCTCTTAGATTCTTCCATTATACTACACTCATTCATTTCTCATTGTATCATAAATCGAAAATGTATAAGAATCAAAAATGTATCATAAATCGAAATGTATCATAAATCGAAATGTATCATGATTAAGTTCAATAAGGCGTATGTAAGAATCAGTTGAAAACGTAAAGAAGCAAGGAACCGAATTTTCCAGCACCTTGCTTCTTACTCATATATATTCTCTTTACGACAATCCAATTTCCTGAAATACATGTTCATTACAGATTACATAAGTATTGAAAATGTAATACTAAGGTTGACGATTAGCTCCAGTTTGTTCTTGGTTTGTGCTTGGGTTTGTGTTTAGGTTTGTGTTATTCTTATTGGTGTTCTTTTTGTTCTTTGCCATCAATATCGCCTCCTTTCGTTAAATAGAATTCCACGAAAGAGACGAATCATTACAGGTAAATTCTACTAGCGCTTTAGCAGTTTCACAATAGTGGCTGCTGCTTCAGCTCTTGTTGTAAGTTTCTTTGGCATAAACATTCCATCAGCACCACTCATAATCTTCATACCATGCAAAATCGCAACTGCACCTTGACGATCCTTAGCAATACTTGCATCATCTTTGAAATTACTAGTAAAAATGTCAAGAGCCGCCACTTCGTGATAATTTAAAAACTGCACTAAAATTTGCGCCATATCTTCTCTTGAAATTGTTGTTTTATCGTCCCACTGTCTTGTTTGCACTGGGAGTATGAATGACCTTTCTGCAGCATATAACTCTACATCTCTTACAGAGAATTGCGCTAAATACGGTCGTTCAATTTTTAACAGCATTTTAATAAATTCCCCTTGGGTAATCGCCTGACTTGGCTTAAATTCATCCTCATCTACAAAAATCAAACCGTACTTCTGTAAGAATTCCACATCATTTTCAACCCAATGATTTGTAAGATCTTTAAATTCCTTTTTTGTATCAAGTTTCTCTTTTCCTTGGTAATCTAGTGCCTTGCCCGTATGAGCATCATATATCATATTATCTAGTTGCGTGAAGCTATAGACTAACTTTGATTGCGGTGTTTGAAATTTATAATCATAATATTTATTGTAATTTAACTCAAACGTATTATCTGATAAAAATTGGTTCAATGCATTTTCTTTCGTGATTACATTCTCGACTTTTGGGAAATCTATGTCATACCAGCTGCAGTTAAAATGTTGAACTTCCCCTGTAGCTGCTTGTACATTGACCATGATATAATTCGAGTCAAAAGGAATACCATTAACCATGCGTTGAAAATGCAAATTATAATTGTTCGGTTTCCCTTGTGCATCGAGAATTTTATTATAAGCATCTGTTCGTAGTTGCAGCGAATCTAAATATTCTGGGTAATGCAATGCAATATATGCCTTTGCTATCTCAATTGCTTGCTGTTCACTTTGAACTTTAAAGTCTTTTTCGTCAACCTTTTCCGTTTCCATTTGATTATTATACTTGCCGTAGCGGACTAGCTTACCCGTCTTCGCATGGATAGCGATTTCTACGCTCTCATAATAATGACGTTCGCCATCTTGCTCGTTCTTCTCCCAGCGCATATCCCAGTGTCTGTTCTCAGGAAATTCCCAGTTTTGTTGCATACTAATATATGTAAGCTTTAATGAGTCTGGTATTGAAGTAATTTTTTGTGCTATTTGTAAGGCTTGATCTTGCGAAATTAAATTGGCTAATTTTTCTAATTCAACCTTTTCAAAGTCTTCTAAACGACTATCTCTGGTTGCTTCCTTCGTCATTTGTGGACTTTCATATCCATAATACTGGTTTTGCTGGAACATCTCACCTGTCGTTGCATCCACAGCAAACTCGTGGACTTTCACAGGGCGATATACTAATTGCACACGCGGCACTTCTTTTCTCATAGCATCGTACGGTCTTAATAAATACGCAAGTTCCATTCCATTTGCTTTCTTAAAAGTTTCTAATGCTTCATCTTTTGACACCATGGCCTTTTCTTCTTTTGGGAAGTTCGGAATCCATTGCGAGTGATAATTCATCAATTCACCTGTATCAGCATTGATTGAGATTCCGATTGTCTGTCCTTTTACTGGTACGCCATTGATGACTTGCTCAAACGTATAATAGTGACTTTTTGCCCCTTTTTGCAAAACGAATTGTTCCTTGTTTGCTAATACGTATTCATGAGATTGTTTATTCGTGAATCTGCGAATTACATCGGATGCAACGGTTCGTCCTTGCTCCCAACTAATTTTCGGTAAATAGGATTGCGAAGTTGCCGCAGGATATTTCTCTGAGTATATATAATAGTTAATAATATCTCCACTCACAACATCGATTTGAACCGATAGCTCCCCTATGTATTGCTTACTAGACGTCCACGAGAAGCTCCATATCTTACGATTGAGATCCTCGTAGTAATTCGATCGCATAGCATCCATCTCCTGAGGAATTGAGACTAAACGCTTAACTCGAATTAATGCTTCTTCTGCGCTCATTGCATTTTCTGGTGCAAAGATAGTGTTCGGAATCTCCCGCGTCACGACAGGCTCTGAAATTGATAATGTCATCGCTTGGACATTAGGCATTCCACTAAATACAATGGTAGCTGCTAGCATACTAATAGCACCTTTTTTTATCATAAAAAAAGACCTCCTTATCTCTTATAGAACAAGCTGATTTCTCAGCTCTCTTATAATGACGATAAAGAGGTAAAATTTGTTTCATCTTAGAAAGGTGGCTACGAAAAAATGTTATTGGATTTCTTGCGCGCACAGATAGGACATAATTCATCCGTTTCAAGCTTCGCAGGAAAGTTATCCTTGCATTTGGTACAACTATTTAATTTTGTGTAGAAAACTTCTTCTTCCTTCTTGCTAATAAAGTCTGCAACGAGTACTTGGTCTCCGAAGGAAATTTGATTGCGCGGACATAGGGTTTCACATAGATAGCATTGATTACAGCTTGCAGCACGGAAAGTGATATTTCCATACATCTGCTCTTCATCCTTGATCTGCTGAATCGACCCAGTTGGGCAAAGTTTACTACATATATTACACAAGCTACAGTCATCACCGATTTGTAACTTTTGAATACTACAGGTGCGATCGCCTACTAAATGGTTTTTGGCAATGCTTTGCATAGCGATTTGCAATATTTCACGCTGCTTCGTCTCGCCTTGCACTCGACCATGCGCTTCAGGTTGTTCTGATTTCTCTTCAAATACCTGATCTGCGAAATCTCCAAACACACCCAGGGTATTACTTTTAACTCCTTGCTTGAGGTGTACGAAGAATGAGCGGCGGTCATAAGCACTCTTATCAATATGGTTTTGCACTGCCTCGCGCTTTAGATGAAGTGGCATCTGCTCATGAATTACGAGTCGTTGTTCATCTGCGCCGAGACTAGATAGCCATTCGACTGTTTGTGCAAAGTTTTGTTCAATTCGATTGGTAATTTTACACTCTATATTATGAACACAATCACTACAGGCGGAAATATCTACCCAAACGTGCTCTACGCCAAGGGCTAGTGGAAGCATAATCATCCCTGGATGAAGGCGCGCTAGGCAATCCACCTCTAAGCGCTTCACGTGCTGTAATGCTTCTTCTTGATTCGCAGCAGATTTTTCGCAGGAAATGGCAACAATCTTCTCACCTTGGCAAGTGTTCACTGTGTTCCTTATGAAGGTTTCATCTTTGTATTTTTTCATTGCAATAGCTCCATTCAGACAACTTGTTACACAAGTCCCACACCCAATACAGCTTGTGTCATCCACTTCTAGCATCTCTGAAGAAGTTAGAGCTTGCTTCGGACAAGATTGTATACACACCTCTCCGCAATTACGTTTGGCCATTTTACATCGGTCATGATGTATTTCAATTGGACAATCTGCAAGCTTGTTGTCAATATACTTATTAAAGTATCTCGATAGAATGCCCATTCTGTCACTTCCATTCTAAAGTCATATAACCTAATTATAGGTCTATCACTGTAGTTTGTATCTGGTGATTTTTAATTATTTTATAATAATGGTTATGCCAAGTCTAAGTCTAGTGTAAATCCTTGTTTAAAAAACGTTGCTTCTCTTCTGCTATCAGTGTTCTAGTCACATCAGCTAAAAGCTTATAGAATTCCTGTTCCGCTTCTTTTTCAACATCTCCAACAAATGCATCGACCCAAGCGCCAATTTGTTCTGTTAAGAACTCTTTAATATCTGCAAGGTAAGCGTCAGCAAGCTCAGCATTGTCTTCTTTTCTTAATGTGCGCTCTTTATATAATAAGAAGTACATAACTTCTAACTCAACTTCGATATGATCAGGAAGCTCTTTTTGTTCTTTAGACATTTGTAGACCAATCTTGTCATAGAAGGCAAGTGCTGCCATAGTAGAGTCTCCCATAACGCGTCTGCCGCCATCTAGATATACTGATCCATACGGTGCAGCTAATAAGCGGTCAGGACCAACGAAAAGCTTTGCGAAATCTACTTGTAAGTCTGTAAAATCCTCAGTTCCCTCAACAATCTCAAGCATTTTCTTCGCACTGTCTACGGCTTTACTATTCGCAGTTTCTAATGCTTGTACTAAGCCTTCAAGTAATGAAACTGTCTTCCAATCTTTATCTGGTAATTGATAGCATGCTGATAATAGTTTAAAAGATACCTCTTTAGCTTTCTCTTTTGCGATTATTACTTCTGTCATTGAATATATCCCCTTCCTAATGAACGAATTAAGTATTGAAAAGTTCTTCCCTACTTAATTATTAAGCATATCGATTTACACAAGTCTTGTATAGTGTTCGATATATAGTGTCAAAAAATTTACTTAATTTAATAAACCTTTTTTATACCAAACAATTTCCTAAATTAAATAAATTTTAAAGCATTATCCTTCTTTAAACAATCTTCAATTTAGTGTAAGAGAGCGGTCAATACCGCACCGCTCTCTTATCCTCTAAATGTCACGAATTGAATTCAATTCGTTATTATATTACTTCTTACCGTAACTATTGATATAAAACACGTTAGGCTTTGTATTTGCTTCTGGCTTTAATACAAAGTTCGCATTCTTCGCAACTAGTTGACTTACTTCACTGTTAGGATCATCTAAGTCACCAAATATACGAGCGTTTGCTGGGCAAGTCTCTACGCAGAATGGATCTACGCCGTTACGCACTCTGTGGTCACAGAATGTGCACTTCTCTACTTTACCCTTCTTACGAAGACCTTGAGTTCCACCCTTTTCCGTTAATGCACGGTCAGGATTGTGGTAAGGCTTAGCTTCTGCATCCACTGCATTGAACGTGATTTGTCCATATGGGCAAGAGAATTCGCAAGCTCTGCAAGAGATACAAGTATCAGAATTATAAAGCGTCATTCCGTTTTCTGCCTTATAAGTTGATTTAGGACTTGTAGGACATGCCTTCACACATGGTGCATCTGTGCAATGGTTACATAAAGTTGAAATATATCTTAATTTAACGTTAGGAAAAGTTCCTTCAGTTTCTTGCTTGTAATGGGACCAGAAGATTCCGTCTGGAATATTGTTCTCCATCTTACATCCGATTGAACATGCAGAACATCCTACACATTTCTGTAAATCGATTACCATACCTAGTCTTGTCACTTATAACACCCCCAAATTTATACTAGTTTATTATGCTTTTGTAATGTTAACACGAGTATTCGCGTAGTAAACAGTAGCTCCACTTAACTTCTCATAGACTGCTGAAAGGACTGCGTTGTTGTTACCGCCCTTGCCGTTAGCTTTCTTACCGTAGTTCCAGTGTCCTTGACCATAAGACTTTGCAGCGTGGCCAGGACGGATACCTTCCCATACGAATGCAGTTACTTCAATGCTTCCAGCAGGTGAAGTTACGCGAACTTTATCGCCATGCTTAATGCCAAGTTTCGTAGCATCAACAGGGTTAATCTTAATTGTGTCGCCATTCTTCTCATCGCCGAAGTCAACGTCCTTAAAATCTTGGTACCATCCGCAGTTTGCTGAACGGCCTTCACGGTTTAAACGAGACTTTTGGTCGATGAAGATTAGTGGATACTTATTAGCATCGCCAACAGTGATTGGTGTTTCGTAGTGAGGAACGAATGCTAAGTCTCCTCTAGCAGTGTAATTCATTGCTGCTAATGCTTGGTCAATTGTCGCTTTATTGTTATCTGCATGCGTTTGAAGGTTCTTCTTCAACGTTTCGCTATAGAATTCGAATTTCTTCGTAGCTGTACCCATGTTGCTCCATGCAGCCTTGTATTTGAAAGCTCCGCCGTTCCAAACGCCAACTTCTACGAAGTGGTTCCAGCCATTGAACTTATCTCCACTCTTATACTTTTCTGGGTTCCAAATTGGCTCTGTAAGAATCTTAGTCATGTATAAACCAAGTTCTTCGCCATTTGTTGCTGCTTTACCTGTTTCTGGATCCTTGAAAGTCTTCAAGTAGTCTAAGAAGTTTGTGAAGCCTTTTGCTGCTAATTTCTCAGCGATTCCCCACATTACTTCTGATTCATAGTTCTTCGCGTCATAAACCTTATCAATCATTGGTTGTTGAATCGCTCTATGCGCAACCATGTTCTGGTATGTTCCAGTTACGCTCCACTGTTCGAACATATGGTGAGTAGACGGTAATAAGATATCTGCAAACCAGCTCATCTCTGAGTTATGCGTTACGCAATGTGCGAAGAATGGAACCTTTGCCATTGCCGCATCCCAACGATGGTTCTCAGCGCAAGAGAAGTTCAGGTTAATCCAGTATCCAATAGCCATTTTAATTTCATTTGGATCTGCTGCTAGGATTCCATCAGCAACACGGTTTGTGTTAACACCGCCACCGACAGAACCTGTTGGCATGTTCGCCCACTCTAGACGACCACGGTGGTCAATTTTCTTATGCTTTGCTGTAGCCGCTGCTTCTTTTGTTTGGAACTCTGCAAATGCTGGGAATGAGCCATATGTTGCTCCACTTGGGAATCCACATCCACCTTCGTGTTCTACAGAACCAACAATACCGTTTAATGCATGGATTGCCATAGAGTTGTATGCACCACGTTGTTGCATTACGCCTCCGCCACCCATCATTACACAAGTGTAAGGAGCATTATTACCCATTTCAGTAGCTACACGAACGATTTGCTCTACTGGGATACCGCATAGTGGAGATGCCCATTCTGGTGTACGATCCTTAAGCTCTAAGTTCCACCATTTCACAATACCATTTGTATGCTTCTCTGTAAAAGCAGCTTCGTCAACTGTTTTACCAGCTACGAATAAGTTCTTACCATCCTTGAAGTCACCTACGAACTCTTTAGACCATAATCCCTTAGTAAGAAGAACGTGTGCTAATGCAACTGCTAACGCACCATCTTGACCTGAGATAACTGGCAACCACTCATCAGCCTTCGAAGCAGTTGATGTAAAGCGAGGCTCTACAACAGCAATCTTCGCATCGCCGATAATCTCTCCCCAGTTCTTCAACCAAGTAGAAACCTGACGGTTTGTTGCTAATGGGTCCATACCCCAGATCAAAACATATTTAGAATTGATTAAGTCATAGTCACGGTAAGAACCTTTTCCATGAGTATACATAGGACCAAATTTCTCTGATTCAGCACAAATGGAGCTGTGGGAAATGTTGTTTGGAGAACCCATTAACTTAGGGAAAGTACTGTATGCTAAGTCATTGATGTCAGTATAACGACCTCTAAATGCTACTAATTTGTGACCTTCATTTGCTTTGATAAGCTCTAATAACTTGTCAGCAATTGTATCGAATGCTTCGTCCCAAGAAATAGGTACGAATTTAGGCTCTTCGCTACGGCCCTTTTTAGGGTTCGTACGCTTCATTGGTTGCTTAATGCGGTCTGGATCGTATGCCTGTTGAATTGCTAAGCGCATTCTCGGACAAGCAGCACCTTGTTGGCTCTTTGCATTTACGTTACCACGGATTTTGATAACACGACCATCTACCACGTAAGCTTGTGATGAACACCAAGATGTACACCCTTGACATCCAGTTCCTACCCATTTACCTTGCTTAAGAGCACCGATTGGCTCAAGCTTACGGCCAGCAGGAGTTTCTGTTACTGTGTCAAGCTGTGCTTCTTCTAATTCACAACCGACTAAGCCTAGTACGCTAACACCTGTTAGAGCAGAGACTTTCAAAAAACCTCTTCTTGTTAAACTCATTTCAAAGCCCCCTTCAATTGTTTACACTTAAATAGTTTTGTAAGCATGTCTCAAACCTTAACGTATCTTTAAAAGAATTCATGATTTCAGTGTTTCTTGTTGAAAAACATTTTCATAGAACCTTCTTAAGATTTGTGACATTTGTCTACCTAGACTTCATTATAAAGAAATACAGTATTGTATCCTATCAGCAAATAACCTACTTTTTGACGTTTATCACTAAGGAATATACCTATCGTTATATAAGGAAAAACCCTAGTTATGCTGATTCGATAAGGATTTATACGCATAAAAATAAGACTTATCCCCGAACTAGCCGAATATTAAGTCTTATTATATCGATTCTATTATTCATAATTGATAGGCTATTTCAATCTATCTATAACATAATCTTCAATATTGCATCACAATTTCTTCCATTACAGTTACACAATACTATCTTCATACTTTCTTCAATTTCAAGTATGAATTTTCGTCATTGCCATCATTGTAATTGATTCATTGTAATTTACAACATGTTATTTGCAATTACTAATTCGTTAATGCTTGAATCGGCGCAGGAATTCTTCCACCACGGCGGATAATCTTCTCACTTGAGTATTGGCTTACTTCCATAATCGGTGCTCTACCCAGTAGACCTCCGAATTCAACCATTTCTCCAGCTTTCTTCCCCGCTACTGGAATAATACGAACAGCTGTTGTCTTCTTATTAATCATTCCAATCGCCGATTCATCTGCAATGATCCCAGAGATTGTAGTTGGTGCAGTATCGCCAGGAACTGCAATCATATCTAGACCAACGGAGCACACACACGTCATTGCCTCTAGCTTACTGAGAGTGAGAGCTCCTTTTTCCACTGCTGCAATCATACCATTGTCTTCGCTTACTGGAATGAAAGCACCGCTGAATCCACCGGCATGGGAAGTAGCCATTGAGCCACCCTTTTTCACGGCATCATTCATTAGTGCAAGTGCCGCTGTTGTACCAGGTACTCCGCAGACTTCTACTCCAATCTCTTCTAAAATCTCCGCTACACTATCTCCCGTAGCATTCGTAGGCGCAAGTGATAAATCCACAATACCAAATGGAGCGTTTAAGCGATCTGCAGCTAAGCGACCCACCAGCTCCCCTGCACGGGTGATTTTGAAGGCGGTCTTCTTAATTACATTTGCCACTTCTGTTAAATCTGCATCTGGGTACTTCTTCAGTGCATGAAGAACTACACCCGGCCCGCTAACTCCAACGTTGATTACAACATCTGGTTCACCTTCTCCGTGGAACGCACCTGCCATAAATGGATTATCCTCTGGAGCGTTACAGAACACTACCAATTTCGCACAAGCAAGGCTATTCTGATCCTTCGATGCTTCGGAAGCTTTAATAATCGTCTCACCTACAAGGGCAATTGCATCCATGTTAATACCCGCCTTCGTGGTAGCTACGGATATAGAAGCACAGACTCTTTCAGTCGAGCTTAATGCTTCTGGTAACGAAAGAATCAGGTTGCGCTCATCATTTGTCATTCCTTTATGTACAAGAGCAGAGAATCCACCAATGAAATCAATCCCCAAAGTCTTAGCAGCTCGATCTAGGGTCTTAGCGATTTCTACGTAATCGCTAGAAGAGAATTTCACTCCGACACTTGCGATTGGTGTAATAGAGATTCTTCTATTGATAATAGGAATCCCAATTTCTCTTTGAATCTTATCAGCCACTGCTTTCAAATCCGCTGCTTTTGTTGTTATTTTCTGATATATATTCTCTTGGAACAGTTGTACATCTGGGTGCGCACAATCTTTAAGGCTTATTCCCATTGTTACCGTACGTATATCTAAATTCTCCATCTCAACCATGCGGATGGTTTCCATAATCTCCTGAAAAGCTAAACTCACAATGTTACCCCTTTCTTATTCACAGATTCAACTTGATTCTTTTTAGAGAACCCCGAATCGTTTTGAAATCATTTAGATACGATGCATGAAATTAAAAATGTCCTCATGCTGCAAACGAATCTTTAGCCCCATCTCGTCTTCTAATGGTTTAAACTGAGCACTTAGCGCTTCCGTGTCGCCTTGGAAGTCCTTAATATCTACGACCATCACCATTGTAAAGAAGTCTTGCATGATAGTCTGGCTAATATCGAGTATATTTACATCATTTTTCGCTAAAATTGCTGTGACCTTTGCAATAATCCCCTTTTGGTCTTGTCCAATAACACTTACTACAACACGATTGCCTTTTGTATGATTCACTCAAATAACGCTCCTTTGGTATTTAATAAATTCTTATAATATAAAAAATTTCGCCTTTTTTGTCAAGGTCTATTGTAATACTGTCTACTTATTTCGTACAATAGAATTGCGCCTTAAGTTCTGTTAGTGCTTGATCTAAATTTCCTAATAAGATGTGAATATCTTGTTCGGATGCCTGATCAATATGTATACCACCAGTGATGACAATATTCTTCTGCAATACTCGCGCAAGATCATCACCGATTTTCGTAATAATTTCACCTTCTTTATGGGGTACGATGACTAACAGTGATGTTGAGGCGCTTGGCTTGTTAGGGTCTTTCATGCTGGGATGATACTGTGATAAGCAGACCGCTCCGATATGAGGCTTTGTACCTCCAGCTATACATACATATAAATCCTCGCCTATGTTTTGCCCTAATATTTCAATACAATAAGGCTTTTCGCCTATTTGAACAAAATAGTCCCATCTTTTATTCATACATACCTCACATAAGGGAGTGCTTAGAATGGAGAAACAACAAGTCAGCCCTCTATACCAAGTGTCTTTCACTTGTCCTAATTGTACCTATAATTTCATGTCAAGTAAAGTTCGGACCAGCTTTATCAAAACGCAAAAGACAGATACTGATTTCTGTATCCATTATGCGGGTGTGAATCCTGATTTCTATCTTGTCCGTGTGTGCCCATGTTGCGGGTTTTCTTTTACAGACAATTTCAAAGCTAGGTTTACTCCAGTAGTTCAGCAGCGAATCGAAAATTTGATTACGAAGAAATGGAATCATAAGGATTACAGGGGAGAAAGAAGCCTACAAGACGCACTTACTGTATACAAAATCGCTCTATTATGTGCGCAACTCTTAGATGAAAGCGATGTGGTAATTGGCGGCTTATGCTTCAAAATCGCTTGTTTCTACCGCTTTCAAGAAGATACGGAACAAGAATTGCGTTTCTTGCAAAATGCCCTCGATTGTTACATGGAGTTCTTCCAAAACGAATCGAATGTGCAGGTTGATGAAGCGAAGATGATCTATCTCATGGCTGAGCTACAGAGGCGACTCGGCGATTATCGCGGTGCTATCAAGTGGTTCGATAGAGTCATTAAAGATAAATCGATTACAAATATTGCGATTATTAAGAAAGCCCGTGAACAATGGCAGGTTGCCAAGGAGCAGTTAAAAGAATTAGAAACAACAAGTCATCCAAATGTAGATTCTGCAACATAAGTACTGATAATTCTACAACATGAGGACTGAAAATCTATATTATAAGTACTGAAAAAGGAGCCTAGTGGCTCCTTTTCTAATCTCATTGACTTAAATTTAGAATTAAAACTCAAACTAAAATTCAAATTCTACATCTGTTAAACGGCATCTAATTTCTTCGATTACCTTCTTCTCCGCTGCTTCACCTTTTGCTTGGAATGTTACTGAGAAACGGATGAAGTTACCTGCGTCATCCCAAGGTACAGTAGAGATCAACTTTTCCGTAATTAAATACTGGCAGAATTCTTCTGCAGATGCAAAGCTTCTTCCACCTTTAATGCCCTTTGGAATTGCTACATATAAGTAGAAAGAACCTTTCGGCTTTTTCACTTGGAATCCGATTTCGTTTAGTACATCTACTAACATATTATGACGACGAGAGTATTTCTCGGAAATCTTTTCTGTGATTTCTGGGTTTTGCAATCCATACATGGCCGCCTTTTGGATTGGAATAAACTGCCCAGAATCATTATTATCCTTTACCGTCGCGAATGCTTTTACTACCAGTTCATTACCAGCAACAAAAGCCATACGCCATCCTGTCATATTGTACGCCTTCGATAAAGAATGAATTTCTACTCCTACTTCTTTCGCACCTTCTACCGATAAGAAACTCAGTGGTTTTTCACCATCGAATGTTAATGCCGCGTATGCCGAGTCAGAAATTACGATAATATCGTTTGCTTTCGCAAATTGTACGATCTTCTCATAGAATTCCTTGGTAGCGCTTGCACCTGTAGGGTTGTTCGGATAGTTAATATATAGTAGCTTTGCGCGTTTTTTCTGATCTTCTGTCAATGAATCGATGTCTGGTAAGAAGTTATTCTCAGCAGTTAATGGCAGGTTCACAACTTCTCCACCTAACCATTTCGTATGTGTTCCCATCACTGGATAACCAGGAACTGTCATAATTGTAATGTCACCTGGATTGATAAATGCAGCTGGCATCATAGCTAGGGCCGGCTTAGAACCAATCGCGTGGTTAACTTCCTTCTCTGGATCGATACCTGTCACACCAAACACCTTTTCAAGGTATTGTGCTGCAGCTACTTTAAACTCTGCTACACCATTATCAGCATACCCTCTGTTCTCAGGCTTTGCTGCTTCTTCTGCAAGCGTTCTAACGATTCCTTCGTCAGCCATTTCGTCAGGTTCGCCAACACCCATATCAATCAGTTCTACATCAGGATGAGCTTTCTTCGCTGCTGCTTTCGCACGCTTAATTTTCTCAAACTTATAAAGAACTGTATCCTTACCAAATTGATTACCACCAATACGATCTGCAAACAGTTGTTGAATGAAGCTATCAGACATCATATTACCTCCTAAAATATTTTAAAATAATTCTATGTAATTTTTCATACTCATTATCATACCTAAAACTTGTACAATTCGTAAAGTGATTTGAAGACATTTGCAAAATTTTACGTAAATCTTCTTTAATTTGTTCTTTTTCTAACATTTGTATGTGTAAAGAAGATTGTACGTATAATGAAGATTGTACGTATAAAAAAAACACCATGTAGGTGTTTATCTCATAATTCTCTTTCTTTATATTTCTTTATATTTCTTTATATTTCTTTCTCCCATTCACGAAGAATTGCTTCTGCACGTTGAAGAATCTCTGGCATAGACTGCGCGATTGGATCCGATAATTCTGTTCCCCATTCTAGTGAACCTGGCTGAACACCTAAGAGAATTAGTTTTTCCGGATACATGCCACGGAATTTCGCTAATCCGAGTAGCTCTTGTAGGGTCCCTTGATGTGTAGAAAGTCTTATTCCAGTATATAGAGGTACTTCATCATCTTCGATTTGTACAATTGTTCCTGGTTCTTCATCGGCATTTATCGCATCAATGATTAATAGCTTGTCTGCACGCTCAATAAACTCTAATAATTTCAGTCCATCGCAAGCTCCGTCTATTAGTTCAATCGATTCGTGCCAATTTTGCTCCATCAGTTGATAGATTGCCTTGACTCCTAATCCCTCATCTGTACAAAGAGTATTGCCTATCCCCATTGCTATAATATTTGTCATAATTCACCTCTACGTTTACCTATTCTACTCATTTCCAACGCCTATAACAATAACCATATCATGGTAGCATAAATCTCCCATTTCTGCAAATGGGAGATTCACGTTTACTTCGTATAGTACTTATACTATTAATTTGACTACTAAACTTTACTTATGGTCCGCATCGTGTGTTTCTTCTGTCTTGTATCCTGTGATAATAGAAGAAGTCGCGCCACTCTTGCTTAAGAAGTCATGTCTTAATGCAGTATACAAGTGAGCTACTATGAATAGTACGAATGACCATGCTAACATATGGTGCAGAACTCTAGTATTGACTGAGTTACTCATCATACTAGCAAACCAAGACGTAATATCATATAAAAAGCCCGTTGTATAAATTTCGGCCTGCATCGTTAACCCTGTCAAGATAATGAAGAACGAACCAACCCAGATAAAGAATAGATAACTAATCTCTGCTAACGGATTGTGACCAGTGAAGTGCGGCTCTTCCTTCTTAATAAATAAGTAGAATAGAATCACATCTTTAAGGCCGATCCACCATTCCTTTTTCCAAAACTTAATCTTCGCATACTGATTCCCCGCAAAGAACCAATAGAATCGGAACAGTAAGTTCGCGATAAACACATATGCTGTTACAAAATGTACGAATCGTGCAGTACCCATCACAAAATAATCATTGGCTTCAGTTCCTGGAGCATGAAGAAACGGGTTGTAGATGAAGTATCCTGTTGCCAGTAATACTACGATACATAACGCGTTCACCCAGTGGAAAAATCGAACTGGTAGCTCCCAGACGTATACATCCTTTTTTAATCCATTGTTTGTCATTTGCAACCACTCCTAACGTATAACATTAACTTGAGTGATTTCGCGCTTCTCTTTATCAACTAAGTGAACTGCACATGCTAAGCATGGGTCAAATGAGTGGATTGTACGGATAACTTCTAATGGTTGATGTGGATCTGCCATAGGAGTTCCGATTAGTGCTGCTTCATACGCACCACGCGCACCGTTTAAGTCTCTTGGTGAAGCATTCCATGTAGATGGAACTACCGCTTGATAGTTCTTAATCTTCTGATCTTCTATTACGATGTAATGAGCTAAACCACCACGAGGAGCCTCAGTCCAACCTACCCCTTGTAATGTCTTGCCAGCTCTATGCCATGTGCTAGGATCGAACTTCGTCTTATCAAACGTAACTGTATCTCCAGCCTTAATATTTGCAACTAAAGCATTGAAGGTATCTTTCAAACGATTGACTAACAGCTTCGTCTCTAAACCACGAGCAGCCGTTCTACCTAATGTAGACATAAGTGCTGTTAATGGAACATCGAGAGTACCTGCTGCCCAATCTGTAACTTCCTTAACTTCCTTAACGCCCTTCGCATATCCTACTAAAATACGCGCTAAAGGCCCTACTTCTACTGCATGACCCTTCCAACGAGGAGCCTTATTCCAAGTATAAGGCCTTGTCATATCTAATTCCTTGTATGACTTAGGACCAGTGTAATCGAATGTTGTCTCTCCAGCCCATGGGTGTTTACCAACGCCCGGCTTATCATCAGAGTACTTCAACCATGTAAAGTCAACAAACTCTTGTATATGCTCAGGATCGGTTAAACTTACCTCGTGAACCGTTGAAAGGTCACCATTTAAGATTACTCCACTTGGGAATAGGTAGGAATCTGTATCACGGATGTCTTTACCTGGTGCAGCGAAATCACCAAATGTCATGTAGTTTCCAATTCCCTTACCATATGTCCAATCCTTGTAGAAGGATGCAATCGCCATAAGGTCAGGAATGTACATTTGCTCAACCACTTGAATCGCTTTGTTAATTAAGCGTTCTACTTGGTTTAACTTCTCTGTGTTAATTGCGTTGTCGCTATTGATATCAATCGCGCTCGCAACACCACCAACTACATAGTGTGGATGCGGGTTCTTACCACCGAAAATCGTGTGAATCTTAACAATATCCTTCTGCCACTCAAGCGCCTCTAAGTAGTGCGTTACAGCAAGTAAGTTTACTGCCGATGGTAATTTGTATGCTGGGTGACCCCAATATGCATTTGAGAAGATACCTAATTGTCCGCTTTCTACGAAAGACTTTAGACGATTCTGTACATCACGGAAATACCCTGGAGAAGAATTCGGCCAGCTAGAAATGCTTTGCGCAATTTGGCTAGTTTCGTTCGGATCAGCGCTTAACGCACTTACCACGTCAACCCAGTCTAACGCATGTAAATGATAGAAGTGAACCACATGGTCATGAACATATTGCGTTAAGTTCATGATATCACGGATTAAGCTTGCATTCTTAGGAATACGAATATCTAACGCATCTTCCACAGCACGAAGAGATGCTAATGCGTGAACTGTTGTACAAACACCACAGATACGTTGTACATATGCCCAAGCATCACGTGGGTCACGCCCTACAAGGATTTGCTCTAGACCACGAATCATTGTTCCTGAACTAAGGGCATCGCCAATAACATTGTTCTCATTTACATCAATTTCTACACGAAGGTGACCTTCGATTCTTGTAATAGGATCTATGACAACTCTTTGTGACATTATTTACTTACCCCCTTGTTCTGCTGATCAGCTACTGATGTTGTCGTGTCTTTGTCCTTCTTCATCTTCTCCACAACCACTGTAGCAGCAGCATGAACAGCTACCCCTGCAGCAGCAGCTCCTACAACAGCAGCACCTACTTTATCTGGGTTGTAAATGATGTTCGTTCCTGGTACTTGAGCTAATGTTGTAAACATTGGTCCGAAGTCCCAGAAATTATCTTCTGAACATCCAAGACAAGGGTTACCAGATTCAACCGGCCAGCATGTTCCTTCGTTCCACTTCATGTTTGCACAGGAGTTATATGTAACAGGTCCTTTACAGCCCATCTTATATAAGCACCAGCCAAGCTTAGCACCTTCATCATCAAAGCTCTCTACGAACATACCCGCATCGAAGAACGGTCTTCTTTGGCAGTTGTCATGAATACGATGACGATAGAATACCTTTGGACGCTTACGAATATCTAACTCTGGAATACCAAAAGTTAAGATATGTGTGATAACTCCAGCCATAACCTCAGCAATTGGCGGACATCCTGGTACGTTAATTACAGGTTTATTCGTTAACTTGTAAATTGGTGTTGCTTGCGTTGGGTTCGGATGAGCCGCCTGCACGTTACCGAATGCAGCACATGATCCGTAAGCAATAATCGCCATACAATCTTTCTCATACTCACGGAATAACTCAAGCTGGGTCTTACCGTCTACCATACTGTGAATCCCGCCATCTGCTAAAGGTATACTACCTTCACAAGCTAAAATGTACCCACCTTTGTATTTTTCCTTCGTCATATGGGCAGCTTCTCTTGCTTGGTGACCTGCAGCTGCCATTAACGTATCATGGTAGTCTAGTGAAATCATGTCCAAGATTAAGTCTGCTACTACCGGGTGAGCTGTACGGATAAAAGATTCCGAACATCCTGTGCACTCCTGGAAGTGCTTATAAATTACTGGTATTCTTTCTTTGGTCTCCAAAGCTTCTACTACCTTTGGCGTTAATGACGCATCTAATCCCATCATTGCTGTAATTGCTGTGCAAAATTTCAAAAAATCTTTTCTTGAAATTCCCCTTTTTTGCACATACTCGTAAAACGTTTCCTTCAAGATAGACCCCTCCCTTATCACTAGTTAACATAATAATTTCTACTTCCCAAATCACTAATAGTAGCATATTGGTGCTATTATGAAGATATTCTACAGCATCCGCACCTGTACCACAACAGGGTATTTCCCTAGAAATTGGCACAAATTAAGTGAAAACAGCAATATATACCTATTTATCGTCGATTTGCTTGGCATAGCTTATTAGTCATAACAATCCTTTAGTACTATATAGTCATTTTATATAGTACAATATTAAATCTCTTAATATGATATATTTTGTCCCTCTATTAAATATGCATTGCCGCAGATTTTTTTTACTTCTTTTTTCAAAAATGCCGCTCTCTCTCCTACTGAAATGACATCTGCAAATCTACGATTCAGTAAGACTCCAGCAATTGATAAGGAAGATAGTGGATACACACAACTTCTTCCGAGACGGTCGGTGGCAATAATGGCTTGACACTCCCATTCTTGTAGATTGTAATAATATCGTAGAAGCCGTTGGTAGATTCGAATGATGCGCTTACTATACTTCTCTGCCTTATGAAAAGGACATATTATGACAAAATCATCGCCGCCTACATGCCCTATAAAAATGTTATCTTCACCCTTCATGACATGCTTCAAAATTCTACTTATAAGCAGTAAGAATCTATCCCCTTGCTCAAAGCCATAAGTATCGTTATATGCCTTAAAAAAATCAACATCTATATATAAAATGACTCTATGATTCTGTTTTAGTATGATACATTGCTCTATTTCTTTCTCGATAATGATGTTACCTGCTAACCCTGTTAATGGATTTGCATATCGCGCTTGCTCAATTTTTAATTGCGTCAAACTTTCTAATAGGTTTTGTACCGTAATGATGCCTAGATAATTATCACGATCCATCACGATAATAAAATCATATAAACGTTGAGCGTCACGTTTCATGGCAAGGTTTGCTACCAATTCTATTGGTGTCTCTGCCTGTACGGATAAAGGCCTTGTATCCATAATTTCTTCTATTGGTTTGCGATAATACAAGGCGACTCCATATCTAGCAATTAATGTCTTGTAAAGATTCTGACGTAATAGAAAACCTGACGGTTTGCTGTCCTTATCTAGTACTACGATACCTTGCAGCTCACTCTGATTTTCAAATAGTTCTGCCACTTCCTCAATAATCGAGCCTTCCTGAATCGCTGGTACATAGGAAACTAAATCTCTGGCCACCATTCCTCGATCATACCATTGCGCCACCTTTGGACGCTTAGCTAACCCTTGAATCGCTTGGATGCATAGCTTAGATGGTAGCTCTTTAGGAAATGTTGGTTTCCCTATATAGTAGCCCTGGCCTAAATGCACCCCTAATTTCGTCACAACGGCAAGCTCCCGATCCGTTTCTATGCCTTCTGCTATAAGCTGACAGTTAATCTTCTGCGAGAATGTGACGAACGTCTCTAGTAATGCTTTTTTTACAGGATCTTTATCTATACCACGAATAATCGACATATCTAGTTTAATAAAGTCAGGCTTAATTTCCGCTATCGTTTGCAGACTTGAATATCCTGCTCCTGCATCGTCGACAGCAATAAGGTAGCCTTGGCTGCGGTAGTGCTCAATTGTTTTACGGAACGTTTTAAAGTTTTGTATTGCTGTTCGCTCTGTAAGCTCAAACACAATTTGTTGTGGTGATAAATTGTATTTCTTCAACATGGTACGCGTTACACCTTGATGGAATTGCGAGTCTTTAATAACTGAAGGATCGACATTGATAAATAACTTTTGGTTCGGTTTCATCCATCCTATTTTCTGTATAGAAAGCTCCCGTGATGCCGTCTCGAGGGCAAATAAAGAATTGACCCGTTCCGCAAAAGGAAATAGGTCATTGGGAGAGTGAAAAAAACTACTTTGCGGACCACGTGTTAGGGCTTCCCATCCATAATTTTCTCCTGAATCCAGTGACAAGATTGGTTGAAATACGCTTTCTAGGGTCTTATTTTTTAAAATGTGATGAAATTCCTCCATGATTTTTTGGGGCGGATTATAGCACTCTCTTTTTGCAATTTTGTAAGCTTCCTTTAAGGCTTTGTAAAACTGTTTTTCCACATGTTTGGCGGGTGGACTTATGGTTGTATATCCAACATGGATTCCCTTGTAATCTTTAAAATACGATGGTAGATTACTAGAAAATACTTGGGTGATATTCGCATCCAACGACGTTCTGACCTTACATAGTTCTTCTTCTGGTATTCTATTTTTCGTAGCAATTAGTAGTATGAAGTCATCACCCCATAAATTATGAGTGGATATCAGCTTCGAAGTGTCGGGAAGCAGCTTCTTAATCTCTCTGTTAATGATACCTGTAAAAGAATTGAGGAACTCATAGGCGTATTGTTCGCCATAACTCTGTTCCACTTGCTCGAATTGAATCAAATCGAGGTATATGATGTGTATATATTCCTTTCGTTCTAAATGCTTCTTTACTATCCCAACTGTGCTATTTCTATTCGTATATGGTTCAGCCACTATAGGCTGGAACGCTTTTTTCATCAACTCTAACAAAGATTACACCCCCACATATTGCTATCCATATCGTACTTGTTCTAATTCGTTGAATGGTTAAGGGAATGTAAATTTTTCTTTAATTTTTCAAGGATTTCTTCACTACAAGAGAATCATACGCAGTGCGACTAAAAAGATAATCAAGCGTAAAATTGCGAATAGAATTTTAGAATTGAGTCTTTTAGCAATAATTGCACCTATTACACCACCAACATAAGCTCCCGGCGCTAATAATAAGACATAATACCATTGAATATTTCCCAATAAGAAGTGACTGATGGAGCCGAACACTGAGGTTGCCAAAATAACTAGCATGGAGGTGGCAGTGGCGATATGTGGGGGAAAGGAAAATAGCATAATCATCGCTGGAACCATGAGTGCGCCACCACCGATTCCAAATAGACTGGAAAGGAGCCCTACACAGAAGGAAACTCCAAGGGCAAAACTACGGTTAAATTGATATTTATATTCTTTACCCGTGATATCTCGAAAGCGACGACGCGCAGAAGGCGGACCCATGCTTTTGGTATGCTTTTGATCAATGGATAGGAACACTGATATCAGTATCATCAAGATACCAAAGAAAACTGAAAATGCTTGTTCTGAGAAACCTCGTCCAATATAAGCACCGATAACGGCCCCAGGGGCACTAGCAATGATAAACTGACTCGCACTGCGAAAATCAATTCTCCCTTGCTTCGCAAAGGTTGACACCGCAGAAATCGCAATAAATACCATGACAGCTAGGGATGTCCCAGCAGCAGTCTGAGAGGAAATCCCAAAAATATAGATTAAAGCTGGAACAATGATGATTCCGCCCCCAATTCCAGCTATACTTCCTGTAAAGCCAGAAATAAAACCTATGATTGCTAAGACTAACATATCAAACATAACCAAGCTCCTTATATGCTTCGAATCGTTTTGCTAATGTCAACTCCATAAGGGCATACACTTTCACATATCGGTTGTTCTTGACAGTCGTCACAGTCATTACACGTACTTACCTTGCCTTGGCGCGACCTCCATAATTCATTCCCTTGATTGTATGGCGGTTGTAAGTTGCCAAGGTAGTACATCGGAATGATTGCATCAGTAATCTTAATCCCTTTCGGACATTCGCAAGCATTGCAACGCCGGCAACCATGTTGACCCGCTCGTTGTGCCATTTGCAAAAGATAATCGGCTTCTTCTTGTAAAACAGGTTCAGATAATATTTTTAAATTTTCATCAATTTCATGTCTATTCATAAACCCTGGGATTATTACATCCACTGGTTGCGTTAGTAGGTATCTCAGGTGCTGTGGCTGTATAAACCCTCCTGCTAATGGACGCATAGCTACTGTTCCAATGTTCAGTCCCTTTGCAACAGGAATGATATCGGTAGCAGCAAATGGTTGACAAATATTGAGGTGAAACAAGACCGAATCAAATGGAAACTGGGTTACCCACTCAGCCAATTTGTCTGGCCTATGACCAGAGATGGCAATGTAACGAACGTACCCCGCTTCTTTCATTTCTAAAATCGCCTTCATTGCCCCTTGCTCAGACATCACTTGCGTGAATTCTTCATCTCGATTGACGTAATGAACGTGTACAATATCTAAGTAATCCGTATTCAGTTTCTTCAAGCTATCGACTATCTCATTTTTCGCTTGTTGATAATCTCGCTTGTTCGTTTTCGTGGAGATAATCATTTGATCTCTACGCCCTTGAATGACTGGTGCTATTTTCGTTTCACTATCACCATAGGTTTTCGCTGTATCTATATAGTTAATCCCTTGCTCAATGGCATAGGATAATGTATCCGCTGCTTCTTTAGGAGTGAGTTTTGGAAATTGTAGCGTGCCAACCCCTACCTGCGAAGCTTTTAACCCTGTTGAACCAAATGTCTTGTATCGCATGGTTCACCATCCTTTTCATAAGCATAAAGCCAACCACATGACGTAGTTGACTTTATGATAGTTGAAATATAGAAATTATTGATTGTTAGAGAATCAAGGTTATTTTAGTAGTTTTTCGCGTAAATTTGGAAATGCGCTTGTGGATGATCACAAGATGGGCAAACTACTAGCGCTTCTACACCCTTGTGTACGTAGCCACAGTTTCTGCACTGCCACTCAACTTCATTCTCTTTCTTGAATACAGTTCCATTTGTAAGGTTCTCTAATAGTCTTCTAAAGCGCTTCTCATGCTCTTCTTCTACTTCTGCTACTTCATGGAAGAAATCAGCGATTTCTGTAAATCCTTCCGCACGAGCAACCTTTTCGAACTCTGCGTACATTTCTGTCCACTCATAGTTCTCACCTTCAGCAGCAACTTCTAAGTTCTTCTTCGTATCGCCAATACCGCTGAGGAATTTAAAGATTCTCTTCGCATGCTGCTCTTCATGACCAGCAGTTTCTTGGAAGATTGCCATCATTTGTTCATAGCCTTCTTTTTTTGCTTGCTTTGCAAAGAAATCATACTTATTTCTTGCTTGTGATTCGCCAGCAAAAGCAGTCCATAAATTTTTCTCCGTTTGACTACCTTTTAATTCTTTCGCCATATTTTTTACCTCCGTTGATGATTTTATTTTGGTTCTCAAGTTTGTATGTAATCTGTAACATGTATTACTATAGCATAGACTTTACCATTTTAAAAATCGATAAGCAAACAATGATACTCTCGAATATTAGGATATATAAGCAAAAAAAGTAGCTATATTCAAAAATCCTTTGAATATCTACTACTTTTTAGAATTATTCTAAGTTGTACAAAAATGCTCTAAAGTAGCATAGAGATTTAACTCCACATAATAATAAAGATTTATCTCGCTAATTATAGAAATTTATCCCATTGCCATACTAATATGCATATCCATGCTAAAGGCTTATAATTTTCTTAAGGCTTAGAAATGTCATTTAGTGCATTACCAGCTTCATCGATATGATCGCTCTCTAATGCTAAGTCGCCAAGCGCTACCATACCAATTAATTGATCATTGTCGATGACTGGTAGTCTGCGGATTTGATTGGAAGCCATAATATTCGCTGCTTGGCTAATATCCATATCTGGAGTTGCTGTAACCACATTGGTCGTCATGATTTGCCTTACACTCACTTGATCTAAGTTCCCACCAGTCGCCACAGAACGAAGAACGATATCTCGGTCTGTTAGCATTCCCACTAATTGACCGTTATCGACTACTGGAACAGACCCAATATTGTACTGACTCATAATTTGCGCTGCCTTAATTACTGAATCTTGTGTTGTTACTGTTGCAAGATTGCCAGACATAATTTCACGGATTGTTTGTGACATTTATGTACCTCCTGTTTCTTGTTATAAAAGTCTAATCCATATTAGCTTGTTCAGAAACAAAGAATTTACACATACAAAAACAAGGAAAGAGTTTCCTCCTCCCTTGCGTGTTGATGCCTGTTAGTGCCTGTTCAATACTTATGAAAATTAAATAATTAGCAGCCTAAAATATTCTTCACTTCTTCTCTGTCAGCATCCATAATGTACTTAATACCACTAATCTTAGCAGCTTCTTCTGTTAAAGCAACTAAATCGTTACGATCAATATGAGCCAATGTAAACTTACGAGCTCCACACATGAATTGCTTTAATCCTTGTTGTAATCGGTTGTAATATGTGTATACACCTAGAGCGCCTTCTGGCAAACGATCAAACGCGTCCTTACCTAAATCTTTTCTCAATTGCTCTGCTAAGATAAAGATTTGGTCCATGTTCTCGCCATATTTTTTCTGCTCATTAAACACTTTACCATTCTTGATTGCTTGCTCTACATTTTTACCAACCATTGCAGCCGTTAGTGGAGCACGAGCCATTCCTACAACTTTTACATATGGTGCACTCATAGCAATTGTCTTGAACATATGATCTTCTAAAGAGAATCCACCTGCCATTGAGATTGGAGGAACATATTCACCAGCAGCAGCTAGGCGGTCACAGTATTCCGTTAGCATAGATTGGATATACGCAGTTGGAACACCCCACTCATTCATCATTCTCCAAGGGCTCATTCCCGTTCCGCCGCCTGCACCATCTACAGTTAATAGATCTAATTTCGCTTTTGAAGCGAATTTCAATGCTAGGGCAAGATCAGCTGGACGATATGCGCCAGTTTTTAAGAAAATTCTCTTTGCACCCGCTTGGCGTAACTCCTCTACGCGCTTCATGAAACCTTCTTCATCTACCATACCAACTCTTGAATGACGCTCGAATTCCTTGAAAGCGCCTTTTCTATATGCTTCCTGTACGGTTTCGTTCTCAGGATCAGGTAATACGATATATCCACGCTTTTTCAGTTCTAGAGCAAAATCTAAAGACTTGATTTTAACCTCGCCGCCAATATCTTTAGCACCTTGTCCCCACTTTAATTCAACTGTGTCTACACCTAACTTCTCTAATGTATATTCTTGCACGCCTAAACGCGTATCTTCTACGTTTGCTTGAACAGCAATTGTACCATAACCATTATACCAGTCAGTAAATGAAGTTACACGCTTCACCATAGCAGGTGAATGAACAACTCTTCCATTCTTCACTTCTAACTCAGGGTCCATACCACAAATGTTCTCACCAATTACAATTGCAGCACCAGCAATTGCAGTACCACAAGCTAGTCCAGCCCAGTTGTCTTTAGCAACAAAAGTAGAACCCATTCCTGCTACAATTACAGGAGTCTGTAGCTTCAATCCGCCATCAGCACCGATTGCAGTCTCTATATTTACATTTGGGAAAATCGCTTTATCACTATCTGCTTCGATTCCATGAGCGCCAACAGTTGTACCCATTATATTGAAATGTGAATAATCAATTGGATAGTCTTTCTCAGAAGCTGATGTTGTAGTTCCAAAAGGTTGTGGATACAATACTTCTTTACCACGAACTGCAGAAGTTCCTACTTCGCAAAAACCTGGACATCCATCAAGACATGTAGAACATAGTCCACTACTAGGTACATACGCATTTGGAGTGCGTAACTTTGTTAATGTTGCAGTACTAAAATTCGGTTTACTAAACGTCATTATCGTCCCAGCTCCCTATTATGTAGTATAAAGTTTATCTCAGCGGCGTTGCCTCGAAATAAGTGTAACTAGAGTTCAGTTGGAATAAAAACTCCATCCGAACTAAGTTATTCTTTATAAAAATCTAACATATCATGTTAGATTTTTCAATATATTATAGCATTCTTCTCTTGAATTCTACAATAAAATTATTCATAATCTATTCACGAAAATCCAAAAAAAACAAAAAACCTAGACCCCAACTAGGGTCTAGGTTTTTTGTAAGTAATTATTTTCTAATAAAAATTATGTCAACTTATTTGTAGCTGATTTCGTGGCAAGTTTTGCAGTCAGCATACGTTCCATCTAATGCATGTGGTGGTACTTTTGGAAGCATTGCTCCACCTACGTGACATGTTGCACACGCATCATACATAGGGTTATCCTTATGAGATGCTGGTTTTACAAGAGCCGGTGCAGCAGGAGCTGCTTGACCTTCCTTGTAAGTAATGTCATGACAGAATGAGCAGTCAGCATACGTTCCATCTAATGCATGCGGAGGTACTGCTGGTAACATTGCTCCACCCACGTGACAAGTAGCACATTGTGCAAATGCAGCGTTATCCTTGTGGTTTGCAGGTTTTACTAAACCAGTTGGAGCTTCTCCACGCTCGTGACAGTCAAGACATTGAACGTTTGCAATCTCAAACTTTGCATGAGCTGCAACTAGCTCAGGACTCTCTACATTATGGCACATAGAACAATTAGTGTCAGCTTCTACACTATGTGGTATTGTAGCAGGTACCGGCATAGGTTGTTTGTCTGGTCGGTCTACTGCGTCCTTCGGAGCGCAAGCTACTGATAAAACAGCAATTGTTAAAATCAGTGCAAATAATACGATTCTTTTAAAATTCACTATTTTCACCTCCCTTCAAAGACGGCCTTGTTCGTTCTAGCATAGTTAGAAAAATCTTAGGCATTGGATATTTGTCAATATCACAAAGTGTTATCCATTTCATGGAGGAAGTAGTATAATCCTCGTCCGATAAGTACGTCGGTATCTTTTCATATATATAATCTGTGTAGTCAGTATCTTCACGCAATTCCACTTTATAAACCTTTAGATACCAATGCAAGTGCGAAAATATATGTTCACCATGTGTAATGACATGTTTTGTCAGGCGAGCGTTCGGCACTTGTTGTATAAGCTTTTCTTCCAGTAACATCCACCCTTGTTCTTCATCTTCACACTCAACCGATGGCAGTTGCCACATATTTGCGAGTAAGTCGGAAGATCTTTGTTCCAATAATAATCTGTTGTCCTGATATACAAGGGCACTAGCTACCATCACTGGCTTTTGGCGTCTGTTGTTCGATTTAATCGGCAATGCCGTCTGTTGTCCCTCTTGATAAGCTAGACAGTAACTGCTAATTGGGCAAACATCGCATCTTGGTGTTCTTGGTATACAGATATTAGAACCTAAGTCCATAATCGATTGGTTGAAATCGCTGGCAAAACCCTCAGGGATGTCCCCAGTAACAATCTTTGTAATTATAGTTTTTGTTTTATTTTTTGTAATATCCTCGAAAATACAATATAACCGTGAAAATACCCTTAGTGCATTACCATCTACTGCTGGAAATGATTGATTATATGCTATGCTCATAATCGCACCTGCTGTATACTCCCCTATACCAGGTAATGAGCGTAGAAGAAAGTAATCATTTGGCATGATTCCAGAGTGCTCTAAAATTATTTTCTTAGCGGCTTTATGTAAGTTTCTTGCCCTAGAGTAATATCCTAACCCTTCCCACGCTTTCAATACTTCCTGCTCAGTTGCTTCTGCCAAGTCTTGAACAGTTGGGAATATTTCCATGAATTTTTCAAAGTAGGAGCGGACTGCCTCTACTCGCGTTTGCTGCAACATGATTTCGGAAACCCATATTTTATATGGATTCCTGTCTTCCCGCCAAGGTAGCTCGCGCTTATGCTCCCAGTACCAAGCTAATAGTGAAGTGACAAACATTTGATTGCTATTCAATTCCATCTAAAAATCCTCTTGTTGTTATGAAGTAAATTTGAATTTTCTATGAAATTTAATTCCATAGTATTGTATCCATAATATTATTATTTTTCAATAGGGAAAGGCACTTATTTTCTCCATACCCGGAAAAATAAGTGCCTGAACTTTTTCTTAAATACTGTAAATGATCCTTCTAAACTATAGCCGTAACGCCTCTAACATAATACCGATATTGTCTTCATAAATCTTCGGATACTGAGAAATCGGCAATGGGTTTACACCAGTTCCCACTTCGACTGTAAAGCCAGGTCTTCTCCATTCAAGGATAAACCAGTCTTTATATCCAGCATCACTTAGTACTGTGCGGATTGGCTGGTATCCACTTTGTGCTTGGAATCTGTTGACGATTGTCTGTGACTCCGCTGGCTCTAAATCGCGATAACCCCAGAAGATTACCTCGCCTTGAGAGTGGAAAGCTAATACCATACGGAAATTCCGTTGTCTTGTGAAGTTCGCCATCGCCCGTGATTCAGGCTCAGATAAAGGTGTTGGGCCAGGATAATTGAGTGGTGCGGGTTGTGTGACACCTTTTCTGTCATATTCCTCCTGCCAAAAAGCGGGGAATTGGTTATTCAAATCTACACCGCGGATGTTCGCTTTCCAGCGATCAAAATTTAATGAGCCACGATTAATTCTCACAACTTCCTCATATCGAGGGTTCGTTGGGTCGATTCCTTCTAGCACCAATTCTACACCATCTGGGTTTACCATTGGCACAATATATAGCGACGTCTGCTCATATAATGCAGGTATATCAAATCCCCTTAGCGGTTGCTTCGCTTCATATGCGATAGCATAATCTTCAATGAAATTCATTAAAAGTGGTGTCGTAATCCATTCATTTGCATGGAAAGAACCGTTGAAATGTACTTCCCTTGCCCCAACCCCTAAACGAACGACAAATAACTCTCTTCCTTCAACGGATCTGCCAATGGAAGACACATTAATGAAATCGTATCGCTGTTGTAATAACTGCAAATCTCTGACCATTTCGTCATAACCATATTCTTGCATAGGTTCAACAATTCTTGTTGCTGGCGCATCTGGAATATAGATAATCTGCCCAACCTGCAAACGCTGCGGGTCTACTTGAGGATTCGCCTGTAAGATAAGATTAAGCGGAATATTTAAACGGCGTGCAATGATGTACATCGTATCTCCCGGTTGAATCACATATTGACGTAACATCTGATTTGGCACATATATCACTTGCCCCGGTACGATACGATTCGGATCTTGCAATTGTGGATTTGCGGCAATTAAGGCCTCAACATTCATTGATCTTTGTCTTGCTATACGAAAAAGCGTATCTCCTCTTTGCACAACATAACGAGTGTACGGCATAAAAAACCTCCTAGAATTAATACTCTTGTAGGCATTTTATTCAGTACATCAAACAGTGTGCAAAGAAACGACAAAGAAATCGCTACTAATCAATGACTTCCCCTACGATTACTGACCATGCAAGCCCTTTATATGAATTATATCCTTTAGTACGGCAGTATGCATAAATCCTTTGCCCATTACCGAATTCATTTTCAATCGTATAACCCATCTTTTTCCCTGATTTCAAGCTCTGTACAGCTTGTAAGCGACTTAAATCCTGAGATAAAATCCCAGAACGATCGCGCGATGCAATGACAATTCCATCGGAGTTAATTAGGTATATATCACTTTGGGAATCTACTTTCACAGAATCTACGATATCGTAGATAAAATTCCAATTAAAACGCGTAGTGAATACTCCAATTGTTTCACCTTGATCGTCTCGAATTGGGCAAGAATAATTCATGGCATGTCCGTTCATCATATCTGAATAATACATATCATTGACATGAACATCGTTCTTTCGAATCGTTTCTTTAAACCATTCACGTTCCGATACATCTCGTCCGATTAAGTGCGTATTTACACCTGCGGCAATAATTTTCCCCGATTTATCTACAGCAAACATGTCGTAATACACTTCATATATGTCCACGATGTTCTTCATGAACTTCGATGCTTCTGATGCTTTCTCTTTATTATTAGGGTCTTGCACGCAATTTTTAATCGCATCAAACGTCGCCCAGGCTTGAACGTCACAATTTCTCTCAAACAAGTTCCTATCAATTTTATCAATGGTATCGAAGGCCACATCAACTGTTCGCACAGCGATAACTTCATTCGCCTTTTTTTGAATGTTTTGAATTTGCTCATAGCTTTTCTTATTCGTAGAAAGGCTTTGATCCGCAAACTTCTTAATTTCATTGGCTACAACTGAAAAACCTCTTCCAGCCTCTCCTGCCCTAGCTGCTTCAATCGCTGAATTTAACGCTAATAAATTTGCTTGAGACGCGATTTGGTTAATTGTTTTGATTACATCTTCCATTTGTTTGTTGGCTTGTTTGAGCTCATTTAATAATACAGATACGTTAAGGTTATTCTCTTTTGTGACTGTCAATACACTTTCCCCTTTTCCGTTTTCATAGTTTTATCTCAAAGACGTTACCAAAACTCCTATTACGTACCCTTAGGTGAAAATATGAGATAGTACCGTAAGTTTCACCGCAAGGGGTACACACGAAATAAGTGCGAGTAAGGTTTAGGCGGAGTTAAACTCCATCTGAACACAAATCTTTTTTATAACTAAATCAATTATAATACATCGAAGCAATGTTTTTAAAGGACAGGTTTTATTAAATAGAGGATTCAATAAAAAAATGGCGAATGTTTAATGTAGTATCTTTTGTCCATGTTTCCCTTTTTTCGAATCAAAATTGGAGCGCAAATACAGATAGGGGTGCAGGAAATGAGTAACAGTAAAGCACAAGAACAATTCCTTTTAGATTTAATAAACAATGTGAATGTTGGGGATAGATCTAATAGAGCTGGTCAGCTATTAGATGAAAGCAATTTTTCACAATTACATAAGGAATCTTTACTTTCAAGTGATGAGTTAAATGATTTCTTTGATACAATAGTAGATTACAAAGACTCTGATTCGACCTTGTGCACAGATGATGGTTATCTTGAAGTGAAAGAACATCATCTCTATGTTCGTGATGCAAAAAACAAAGGAAGACAACCAACACTTATTCCTAATCGAAGTTTAGTTACTTATATAAATGATAAAATGATAAACCAGCCAACAAAAGTCTATGAAAAGGACCGGATTAGTTGGCTTTTAATAAAAAAAGAAAGAATTTTTGAAATTACAGTTTCCTCTGACAAAATGGTCGTATACCTTCAACTCTCTATAAACATCAAACAAAGGACAGTATTAAAAAACAAGGCATGTACGAACAAATTATTACTAGAAACTGTTGAAGTCGAAGCACCTTATGATGCAGAAGAAGTTGTCTCCAATATAATTACTGAGATTTATAGTCTTGGAATTAAAGTTTCGTTTGACCATTCTGCAATTGCAAATGAAGTACTGGCGCCAACATATCAAAAAATTATAATCGCAGAAGGTTTACCGATCATTGAGTCTAGCGATAGTCACTTAGAAACTTATTTCTCTAATGAAACAACTGAGATTCTCGAAGAAGTCAATGGTAAAGTTGATTTTAAGAATCGTATAATAATACCTTCCGTAAATAAAGGTGATATTATCGCACAATTTCATCCCCCGATTGATGGCAAAGAAGGATATGATGTTTTCGCGAATACCATTCGTCCGAAGTCTCCTAAAAAGATGAATGTGAAAGCTAAGGAAAATGTGGAACAGGACCCTGATGGAAAATTTTATGCATTAAGATCTGGCAGGCCTGCTATGACTGGAAGAATTGTTAAATATCTAGATATCTATAATGTTCATACCGTGAAAGGTGATGTTGATTTAAAGACAGGTAGTGTGTATTTTTCTGGAGATGTAGTTGTTTATGGCGACGTTAAAGAAGGAATGCGTATAGAGGCGTTAGGGAATGTTCTTATTGTAGGAAGTGTATACTATGCAACTGTCATTTCTGCTCAGAATATAGAAATTCGAGGAAATGTACTTAATAGTCAAGTCTATGGTGGCCACCATATTCTCTTTTACAGTCAAAGCTATCGATTATTACAAGGATTAAAATATTATTTTGAACAGTTTTTTCAGGCATCGCAAACGATTATCCACCACTTTAAACAAAAAACATCATCGGAAACTGAACCTCAATATGGTCTTTTATTAGCGACTCTTTTGGACATGAAATTCAGCAAGCTAAAAAATGATGTCAATCAATATATCACAATGTACAACGAAGCGAAAAAGCAAGTAGACATTCCTAATGATTTTGCTATATTAGAAGAAAAGCTAATACCTTTTAGTAATTATCAACTTGCTAGCAAAATCGATCAAATTGAGTGCCTCGAAAATATTATTTTTTCAGTTGGAGAACTTCTTAAAAAAATAGAAAATTCGATTCAAGAGGAAAGTGAAATCACGTTAAAGTATGCCTCTTTTTCAGATGTAAAAACGAACGGCAAAGTAATATTCAATGGGAAAGGCTCTTATCACTCCACTATTTTCTCTGGGACTGATTGCGAATTCAAGCAGCAAGAAGGGGTTGTTCTAGGCGGCAGTATACAGGCTATTGAAGGCATCAATGCGGCAACCGTAGGTAACCCTCTAGCTCCTTCTCCACACCTAAGCACGAACGGGAAGATAATAATTAAAGAATTAATAAAAGCGAAGATTACAATTAATCAACGCTCTCTAAATTACGAAGGCAAACCAGTGAAAAGTATTGAATTTTATTACGATAAACAGTCAGATTCAGTAAAAAACAGACCTATGTAGGTCTGTTTTTCTATTGCTTATCGGAACTTATCCTTTGTGCCATGCTCTTCCCAGTCTTAGTCTTAGCTAGACCTCCTAAAGCAGTTTCTCTTAACGTATAAGGTATTGTTTTGCCGACGTTATACATCGCTTCGATTACTTCATCGGCGGGAATTGGGAATTCACAACCTGCCAGTGCCATATCAGCAGCTACCATTGCAATCGATGCACCAGTAGCATTTCTCTGGATGCAAGGTATTTCAACTAAACCAGCTACTGGATCACATACGAGCCCTAGCATACTTTGCAACGCAAATGAAATGGCGTGAGCAGATTGCATTGCACTTCCTCCGGCAGCTTCGACTAATGCACCTGCTGCCATGGCAGTGGCGGAACCAATCTCCGCTTGACAGCCGCCCACCGCTCCAGAAACTGTTGCTTGATTGGCAATCACGTATCCAATCGCCCCGGTGGTGAACAGAAAGCGTATCTGCTGTTCCTTTGTCAATGATAATGTGTCACGGGCAGAAAACAAACACCCTGGCACTACCCCAGCCGCTCCAGCCGTCGGTGTAGCACAGATAATCCCCATGGCAGCATTCACCTCACTGGTGGCTAATGCATTCTTCACAGCACTTAATATTGTTGGGCCTGATAGAGTCTTCTTTAACTCTAAGTATTCTGCCACTTTCACTGCACTGCCTCCAGATAGGCCGCTGCGAGAAACGACATTTTCCGTCGTGCCTTTTTCTATCGCACGTTCCATCACATCAAAAATTGATTCCATTCGTGACCATATTTCGAGCCGACTTCTACCTGAAATCATCTCTTCTTGTTTCATCATGATTTCCGAGATGCTATCATTACTATTATCAGCCAGTTGAATTATATCTTCTATTGTTTGAAACAAACCTTTGATTGCCACACTAGCCCCCCTAGCAAGTAAAGCCTGAGACCATTAATATATGGGTCATATCTTCTATTTCTCGCATTAACTCTTCCGATACAAGTTGATCTGTTTCAATTGCCATGAGAGCTTCTGAACCCCTGTCCTTACGAGATACTTCCATATGTCCAATGTTAATATTATGGTTACCTAACAATCCTGCGACCTTTGCAATCATTCCCGCACGATCTTCATGCAACACTAACAACGTAGGACTTTCCCCCGTTAAGTTGAGCTCAAACCCATTAACGGAAATAATTTGCACTTTACCTCCACCAAGAGAAATACCCACGATAACTAGTTTACCGTGAGCATCACTAAGCTCAATTTGAGCAGTATTGGGATGGCGCTTCTGTATTTCACTAAGCTCGAATTGAATATTAATCCCCATTTGTTGTGCTAACTCGAATGATTGGATTACCTTCTCGTCGTTCGTATCCAAATCTAATATCCCGCCTACAATAGCAATGTCAGTACCATGTCCATGATATGTATTTGCAAAGGAACCGTACAGAGTAATCATTGCTTGGTCAGGTTTTCTGCCAAACATTTTCCGAGCAAGTCTTCCAATCACAAGAGCTCCTGCCGTGTGGGAGCTAGAGGGACCGACCATGACTGGTCCTATTATTTCAAAAACCGAAGAGTATTTCAAAAGCTAGCCCCTCCTTTTCCTTATTCTCCCTTAGCCCATTTATCTAGTTTTTCCATAACTAAATCATATGTCTTAATCGAAACATCAGGTAAGTAATCACCTAGCATACGTTTCGCTTCATCAAATCCTTGAGTAATTGCATCACGCATCAGTTCAATCTTCGCTGGGTCGCCGCCTGTTATTGCTTTAGCAAAATCAACAATACGGTCACTAACCGCCTCTGCTCCTAGGGGACCATCATCAGCAATGAGTTTTGCTGCTTCATTCTGCGTTTCTAAATCTATTTTAATCTGCTCTGGCACATCACCATCTAATAACTGCTGAAATGTATACCCTTGCTTCAACAATAATTCTTCCACAAGCTTACGTAGTTGTTGATACGCTTGCTCACTCTCTGCTTTCAGTTGTTCTATCGTAGCGTGATCTGGTTCATGCTTCTTTGCTACTTGTGGCTTTTCATACGTAGCTGATTTGGCAGGTTTATCTGATGTAAGTGTCACTGAATCCGCATCTTGCTTTCTTACATTTGCCGATTCTTCCTTACCATCCTTTTGCACTGCTTTTTTATTATCCTGCTCATAACTCTTGTAACTTGCTACTGTTGACGCATTTTGAGAAATTTTCATCCTTGAAACTCTCCTTCCATCCTTTGAGTTAATACTGATTACTTATATTATCGGATGGGATATAGAAAAGTTTACCTATCAATTGATATCCAACGCTTATTTTCTAAGTCTTTTTCATAGATCACGTAAGTATCTGCAAACATATCATGCCAAGATGTCTTTTGTGGATGAAAAGCAATCCATAGATACCCAATGTGCGATCCAAATAGCTGAGAAACGGTTCTCCCAGCAACTTCACGAATCAAGACTGTTAACCAATCTAATGGTGCGCCATCTTGTCTTATCACTTGCAGACCAAACATAAGCTTCCCTAATGTCTGTGAAGAAAGCTTCGTGAATAGAACGAAATATAAAAAACCAATGACCCCAACAGATATAGCCCCAACTTCTAATAAGCTAACGTTCCAGGTTGATATATCAACCACTTGGCTGATTACCCATAGGATGATTGTTGTCAGAAACCCTATCGCCATTAGGTCAATTACATAAGCTAAGAAACGAATCCAGAATCCTGCCACACGAAATTTCATCATTTCACACCCCTCTACCAGTTCCAGATATACATAAGGTTTGGATGTGATGCAGGCAGCAATTCTTGAAGGTCGCTCGTGCTACGGAATAGCTTAGGAGCTTTATATAACAAACTTCTAAACTGTGACCATTGGTCTGCTGTATAGGTGATGACCGTAGGATTGACCACTCCAGCAAGGTCTGATGCTTTGGCTATAGCATCCTCTACCTGTCCTAAATCGTCGACCAGTCCAATTTCCTTCGCTTGGCTACCCGTATATATACGACCATCCGCAATTTCTAGGACGCGACTACGTTCCATATTTCTTCCTTCTACGATAATATCGACAAAGTACTGGTAGCTATCATCGATGATTGATTGCATAATGACGCGCTGTTCTTCTGTTAAGTCTTGATAAGGTGACATGATTGCTTTATTCGGTCCACTTGTAAAGGTTTGATCCTTGACTCCATACCGTTCCATTAATTCTTTGAAATTCAAGTTTCCCAGAATTACACCAATAGAACCAGTTAGTGTATTGCGATTAGCAATAATATAATCTGCCGGTGCAGACACAAAATATCCCCCAGACGCTGCCATTTTGCTCATATACACTACAATTGGTTTGTTGTATTGCTTTTTTAACTTTCGAATGGAATTGTAGATTTCATCGCTTTCGTAAACTCCCCCTCCTGGCGAATTTACTTGTAAAACAACTGCTTTGATGGCAGCATCAGAAAAAGCCTGCTCTAGCTGGCGCAGAAACATATCATGATTATATAGGCCGGTCGGAAACAATGACTGCTGAACATCTACAATCTCTCCATCAATTTCTAATAGTGCAATCCTGTCATTGCCGCCATCTTGATACACGTTCTCAATCCAATCGTTGTTCACTGTCGGCCAATCCATTGGTTTCATCGGAGTTGCTGTACTGACAAAAAACAATGCTAAAAAGATTGCAACGGCAATCCATCGTTTATGATTCATTGTAAACTCCTTTCTTATACCATTTTAGATAATTACTACTTATTAGCGAAAAATGCTTTATACGCTTTTAACATATGTTCCATTACTTGTAGTCTACCAGACTTCTTCTGCTCAAATGACACAACTTTCCAAGGTGCATTGCTCGTGTTCGTCTTATTTAGCATGTCTTGAATGGCCTTCTCATAGTCGTTCCATTTCCCACGATTTCTCCAGTCATCACCACTAAGCTTCCATTGTTTATATGAGTGGGTCTCACGGTCTTGAAACCGCTCTAATTGCTTATCTTTCGTAATATGTAGGAAATATTTTTGAATCATATATCCATTTTGAATTAGCTGTTTTTCAAACTCGTTGATTTCTTCATAGGCTCTTTCCCATTCTTTCGTTGTGCAATATCCTTCTATCCTCTCCACCAATACACGGCCATACCAGCTTCGGTCAAATATCCCCAGTTGCCCATACGTCGGCAAACGCAACCAAAAGCGTCTCATATAATGATTCTTTTGCTCCGTTGGGGTTGGTGGACCGATTGGATGAACGTTGAACATCCTTGGATCCAGTTTTTCGGTAATGCGCTTAATCACTCCACCCTTACCCGCAGCGTCCCAGCCTTCAAACAACAATATTACTGGTACTTTTTCTTGAAACAGTTGAATTTGATACCTTAAAATCTCATATTGCAATTCGGAAAGGCGCTTCGTGTAATACTCATCATCCACACGTTCCATAAGGTTAACATCCGTTAGTTTCATACCCTCACTCCTTTGTTTTTAGTTAAAGCCCGTATAATAATTCTTCTAGTAACCAATTCTTTTAGCAAACATCTTTCTTTTAGCAATTACCTTAACAACAATTAGGCCCACTTCCAGTGAACCAGCCTTTGATTACGGCATACGCTCAACCAACGCCCGACTCGACTTGTATTGCGCGTACAGGACAATTTTTATCACAAGCGCCACATTCGATGCAGTGATCCCTATACTCAACATATGCTTTTCTGTTTTGGATATTGATCACGCCATGGGGGCAGACCATTACACACAGCCCGCAACCAATACATTTGTCTACGTGAATCTCAATTTTTGCAACGTTTTTCACATATTGCATGACGTATCCCCCGCTCCTTATTTCATCCCAAATTTATATAAAAATAAGCATACAATTAAGTAAATTCAAATTTCGAAATTTACAAGAGAAACCCTAAAATCATAAGGACTATTGCGATGGCAGATGCAATAGCCATGGTCGGAACAGCAATTGTCGTTTCTTTTTTCACTCCTGATAGCGAAGTAAACGTTGTGCTCCCTGTAAAATTCATTGCTAAGAAGCTGATTATTGATGCCAACAAAAGCATGTTAGCAGCACCTACCGCGATCGATTGCTCGAAATGAAATACATTAGCAAATGCAAACACTACCGCAGACCAAGATAATCCAAGAATGAGGGCTTTCACTGCAAACATCTGAAAGGGCAACACTGGTAGCAGCATAGGAAACGCTAATGTTCCAATCAATATAGCAATCAGATACGGTACTGTATTCATGAGTCCACTCTGCACCACTTGTATAATACTCGTATGATTCCCACCGAACCACTGTAGTAAGACAAAGAATATAATCACGTACGGTAAGTAATGAATCGCCATGAAAGTTTCGAGGGGCGCAACTGCCAAACGCTCTCTTAACGTAAAATTAACTCTTCGCATGTCTTCAGTGGCAACATTTTGATTGGATAAGAACATCGGAATATCCTTCGCATACACGGGTCCATAGATGACTTTAAATCCTGCGAACTTCGTAATCTCATGCGCAGTAATCCCTGGTGCTCCTAACTGTGGAACGATTATTGTGTTATGACTTACTAATTCCTTGATTTGATATTTTTGAATCCGGTAGATGATTTCTTCTGTAGAAAATGTACCCTTTCCCGCAGCACACCAAACATTAACACCCTTTGTATCAATCACAAGCAACCATGTGTCAATACCGTCTAAGGACACCCTAACAATATCAATCGTCAATTTATAATTACATGTCACAAGCACAGGAGAATTGGCATCGGGATTGCCAATGGCATACAACCCCGGTGGAATCTTAAATGTATCCCTAGCGATTCCAAGACGGGCCTTCAGATTCCAATAAGAATCTATCAGTCTTAACTCAGTACTTATCCTACGAATTGGACCTAAAGATGTTTCCACAGATCCTGTAATGGCATGTTGGATTCGCGCGTCTTCTACTATCTCTTCGATTTGATGAATCTTTTGAAACAGTCTTTCTTCTATACTAGAAGAACATTTCTCTTCAATCACTCAGCAAGACTTCGGATTTCCGCCCATGACAATACCACCCCCTATCCATAAATCTTAATCTTATATTAGGATTAGCTAAATCATACTAATAGTCTATTATCTCTGCAACAAAGTAGAATAAAGAAAACTTGGCATTCGCCAAGCTTTAGCGAAGAGAATGCCTTAGTTGTCGTTACTTTTTAGCAAACAGACCTCGCTGTTCCTTTAAATCTTGATATAAATCCTGAAGCTTTCCTTGTGCATCTATAGCAAATTTCGGCTCCCCACGATCGATTGCCCAATCCTCTACAAGATAAGTCTTCATCCCAATCAATGAAGCAGCCATATCCTCCTGTCGGTCATTGCCAACCATAATTGAGTCTGTCGCATTGACTTCTAAAGCATCACAAATTTGTTGAAAGTATTGAGGATGTGGTTTCGTAAAGTACGAATTCTCATATACCGTTACAAAAGAAAATGGTATATCAGTGAGCCCCGCCCAGCGGATACGTTCGTATATTGCTACTTCAGGAAATAGGGGGTTTGTCGCTATGGCAACCTTGTAGCCCTGCAAAAGCGCTAACTCAACTACCTCTTTCGCTATTGGATTCGGTGTTGTTAGGTATGAAAACGACGGGAATACTATCTCATAGAATTCATCTAACGTTGGCCAAATATCTTCTTTCGCTATGTTTAGTAGCTTCAAGAATGTTTCTTGAAAGACTACATCATTTCGTTTTTCCCCATCGACATTTTTCATCATTGCGTGGGTGCCAGCCCACAATGCTTTTGTGAATTCCGTAGAATCAACGATATGAGCAACCCTTTTCGCCAATTCTGTCATATACGTTTTCACAAATGCATCCGTATCCATCGGTAGTAACGTTCCATCTAAATCAAATAGTATCGCAGTTTGTAAGCTCATGATAACTCTCCTATCTTTGTATTTCGAACTCTATAATTTCATAAACCGCTTAATGAGAAATCTTACTGGTTTATAGGAAAAACCCTCTAATGCTTTCGAGACATTCACAAGTTCCTCGCGTATCGCTATCTTCTGCGGGCAGTGTTTCTCGCATTTCCCGCACTTATTGCAGAGTGAAGCATTACTTGCCTTGGCTTTTAAACTCGTCTGCATAATATACTTCCCTTTAGATATCCACTTTCCTTCTAGTTCTCGGTCGTTATAGCAAGAGAAGCAAGTAGGGATGTCTACGCCTTGTGGACAAGGTATACAATAGTTGCAGGCTGTACAAGGCACCTTTATTTTATCATCTAATATCTTGCGTACTCTACTAAAAAGCTGGTAATCTTCTTCCGTAAAAGAATTGGCCTCCGCCTTGGATGCTACTCTAATGTTCTCTTCCACCATTGCCTGTGAATTCATTCCTGATAGTACTAGCGTCACTTCAGGATGGTTCCAAATCCAACGGAATGCCCATTCTGCCGGAGAACGTTTCACATATGCCGTTTCCCAAACGTGATAGACTTCCTTCGGGAGTTTCGTCACCAGTTTCCCACCTCGCAAAGGCTCCATAACCATCACAGGTAATCCATTTGCAGCTGCATATTGTAATCCTGTTTTACCAGCTTGGTTATTCTCATCAAGAAAGTTATACTGAATCATGCAAAATTCCCAATCATAGACGTCTACTACTTGAATGAAATCTTCCCTACCGCCGTGGTAGGAAAACCCGATATTGATAATCTGACCACTCTTTTTCTTTTCTTCAATCCAGCGTATAACGCCAATGTCTACAAGCCTACTCCAGTTATGAGTATCTGTAAGCATATGCATAAAGTAATAGTCGATATAATCCGTCTGTAATCGTTTGAGTTGCTCAAACAAAATCTTATCAAAATCCTCATACTTTTTGATCAAATAAAGAGGCATCTTAGTCGCGATTTTCACACGATTACGATAACCATTCGCCAGCACCCGACCGAGAGTTGCTTCACTATTTGGATATATATATGCCGTATCAAAATAATTAACTCCATTTTCAATGGCATAGATGATTTGCTTTTCTACTTCCTTTTCATCCTTCGAAAAGCGCATGCAACCAAAACCGAGAATCGAAAGCTTGTCATGATTTTTAGGATTGATTCGATATTTCATAGCGTTCAAAGTTCCTTTCCTTCTATACAAAGAACCGACTGAAGCATTGAGTCTTAGTCGGTTCTTTAGATTGTTATGATTTTTCATCCCGTTGAAGAAGGGGAAATTAAACTAACCTATCAAACAAGATCGAAACGATCTGCATTCATTACTTTATTCCAAGCCGACACGAAGTCCTGTACGAATTTCTCCTGGGCGTCATCACATGCATAGACTTCGGCGATACCTCTGAGCTGAGAGTTTGAGCCAAAGATCAAATCCACATTGGTACCAGTCCACTTCAGTGCACCAGTCGTGCGGTCGCGTCCCTCGAACACATCTCCATCTTCAGAGATTGGCTTCCAAATTGTACCCGTGTCAAGGAGATTCACAAAAAAGTCATTCGTGAGTGCTTCAGGGTTCTTGGTGAAAACGCCGTGTGGACTCTGTTCAAAATTGGCGTTCAAGACGCGCATACCGCCAACCAGTACTGTCATTTCAGGAGCAGTTAGTGTCAACAGCTGAGCGCGGTCTACCAAGAGTTCCAATGCCGATACGGAATATTTAGCTTTCTGGTAATTGCGGAAACCATCCGCCTTTGGTTCCATCACAGAGAAAGACTGCACTTCAGTCTGCTCCTGCAAAGCATCGGTTCTCCCCGGCGTAAATGAAACGGATATGTCATTACCTGCATTCCTTGCAGCCTGTTCGATACCTACACATCCCCCAAGAACAATTAAGTCTGCTAGGGATACTTTCTTTTGCCCCGACTGTGCATTATTGAAGTCAAACTGGATTTTTTCAAGTACCTCAAGCACCGTGTTTAGTTGATCTGGCTGGTTGACTTCCCAATTCCTCTGAGGTTCTAGGCGAATCCGAGCCCCATTCGCTCCGCCACGCTTGTCTGAGCCGCGGAAGGTGGAAGCTGAAGCCCATGCAACACTCACAAGTTGCGAGATAGACAGACCGGATGCATTGATTTTTCCTTTGATATCTGAAATATCCTGATTATCAATCAATTCATGATCCACAGCAGGCACTGGATCCTGCCATATCAGTTCTTCCTCAGGAACTTCAGGTCCTAAATAACGTGAACGTGGCCCCATATCGCGGTGAGTCAGTTTGAACCAAGCACGAGCGAAGGCATCCGCGAATTCCTCTGGGTTATTGAGATACCGCTTTGCTATTGGTCCATAAATCGGGTCCATCCTGAGTGAGAGGTCTGCTGTAGTCATCATCGGTGCATGGCTCTTGGAAGGGTCATGGGCATCTTCTACAGTATCTGCCGCAGCTGGGTCCGTTGGAACCCACTGATAAGCTCCGGCCGGGCTTTTCACCAAATCCCAGTCATATTTAAATAGTGTCTCTAGATAACCCATATCAAATGTTGTTGGGTTTGGTTTCCACGCGCCTTCAATCCCACTGCTGATCGTATCGCCGCCTTTACCAGTGCCGAAGCTACTCTTCCAGCCAAGGCCCTGCTCTTCAATGCCTGCACCTTCGGGTTCAGGCCCAACATGTGTTGCAGGACCAGCTCCGTGACATTTTCCAAAGGTGTGGCCTCCTGCGATGAGGGCAACAGTCTCATCATCGTTCATGGCCATGCGTGAAAATGTCTCCCGAACATCACGGCCGGAAGCAACAGCACTAGGCTCTCCATTCGGACCTTCAGGATTCACATATATCAAGCCCATCTGTACTGCTGCAAGTGGATTTTCCAGGTCTCGCTCACCAGAGTAACGCTTGTCTCCGAGCCACTCACTTTCAGATCCCCAGTACACATCCTCTTGCGGTTCCCAAACATCCTCTCGGCCGCCTGCAAAACCGAATGTCTTGAACCCCATCGATTCTAGAGCACAGTTGCCTGCTAGAATCATGAGATCCGCCCAGGAGATCTTCATTCCATATTTCTTCTTGATTGGCCAAAGCAAACGGCGTGCCTTATCGAGATTCACATTATCTGGCCAACTATTCAGTGGCGCAAATCGTTGGGTCCCGTCTACGGCACCACCACGGCCATCACCCAATCTATAAGTTCCTGCACTGTGCCATGCCATACGGATAAATAGCGGCCCGTAGTGTCCGTAATCAGCTGGCCACCAATCCTGCGAGTCTGTCATCAGCGTATATAAATCTTTCTTTATTGCTTCAAGGTCAAGTTTGTTAAATTCATCAGCATAATTGAATTCCACGCCCATGGGATTGCTTAAGTTTGAATTCTGATGAAGAATCTTCAAATTAAGTTGATTTGGCCACCAGTCTTTATTTGTAGTGCCGCCACCAGATATGGCTTTTCTTGTATGACCTGTTACCGGACATTTCATTTCTTCCATAATGAAAACCCTCTCCTTTAATTGATTTCATTTATACTTAAAAGGCATCTAAAGACCCCTTTGAAATATATATTTTTATCATTAATCTTTAAGTGTTTCATTCTTATGATGTGAGTGAATCTATATCAATAGTTAAATTAAAATTAAACTTGTAATCGTTACAATCTAATTCTACTAGTTGGAACTCTTTAATACAATAACCTAATTAGATATTACTATTATTCAATACATCCGTATATTATTAATGTGCCTCGTTGATTGCTTTAACAACTGCAATTTCAGGGTTTTTATAAACAAAACTTAGCATTCTCCAAGTCCTTTTGCGAAGAGAATGCTTTAGTTGCTGTTACTTATCGTCAGAATCTTTATAAATTCTGATGATGCTAAAAATGCCAACCAAGATATAATATCCTAGTTGGCATTTTTATTACTTCACTTCATTTCCTAATTAAGTAATTCATTCATAATCAAAGCCTTAAAAGATTTCAACCTCATTTGCTGAAATCCATCCTTCTTCTCTTGCGGATTTTGCCCCATCTTCTATCCTATTACTCGTTGATTAACCCTGATTTAATCAATAGGTTACGGATAGCTGTTGCTGCCTCAGCATAAGTGAATGCTTCTTTAGGATTAATAGTTTCAGTACTCCGACCTCTAAATACTTCAATACTAACCGTCTTTTCGACAAACTTATAGGCCCAGAAGGATACCTGGTCTTTGTCTTTGTAATTATCCATACGATTGTTGTCTATTTTTACCAAACGCACCACATCCATAGCTTTTGCGTACATTGTCATTGCTTCTTCTCGAGTGATTTTGGCATCTGGTTTAAAGGTTCCGTCCGGATAACCAGAGATGATCTTGTAGTCTGATGCAATAGTTATAGCATTAGCTAGCTTATGGGTAGGTGGTACATCGCTGAACTTCGTTGTCTTCTCTACACTTGCGCGATAAAGACCTAAGGCATTGGTAATGTACTGGGCAAATTCCCCTCGGGTGATAAATTGGTCTGGGCTAAAGGTATCTGGATTTTTTATTACGAGTCGAGAAGCCATATCATTAACCACTTCTTTTGACCAATGGTTTTCTACTGCTGCTACGGCTATTTTGTTCCATATCACGGTATAGATGGAGTTGGTCAAGGAGTTCAGCTTAGCATACCATTTGTTATCCTGCCTGAATACATTTGTAGGTATGTGGCTAAAGGTTCCGTCTGAGTTGTACAGGATTCCGGTAGTAATCCTATTGGGATCCACTCCTGGCGGTACTTCCATCACTCTGGATACGTAATTGGTAAATTGACTTACGGTTGTCTCCTGAACCTCTCCTGTAGTGCTAGTGGTTCTGGCTATTATCTGAAACTCTACTGGCTGTATTATTACTTCGATTCCTTGATTTCTACCTCGCTGAGTTATTTCATCGACTTTTAATTCGTTGCTATAGTTTATACGCAGCTCTATTTCTATTTGCTGCAGAGATATGGGGTCTACATTTAAGATAGCTGCTACTTTTTGAATCTCTATTTCTTTAGCTGGAATGATGTAATCTGTTTTTTCTGTATTTATGACAAGAGTAAACTGATTCTCTTCCATCTTTTTGACGATATCCCCTGTTAAAATACTGCGAATCTGGTTAGCCCCAAGGGTTGCTACTGGTATTTCGACCACGTTTTGACCTAGTCTTGCTTCCGCTTGATTTAGTGCAATTACTTCATCTATCTTTTGGCCCAAAATATTGTTATCTGCTCGCAGTGTTACGGTTTTTTCTCCATCTTGTTGTATTACTGTTTCTTTACCGGCAGTCTGTGCTTCTCCATTTACTATTAGCACTACTTCTGTCTCTGTGGCTGGTCCTGGTGCAGGTGCAGCCGTTGATTCGCCTCCTGATGAACCTCCTGTATCGCCTCCTGACGAATCTCCACCTGGAATTTGTGTCCACTTAGCATACAATGTTATATCTTCCGTTACATTATCAGTTGTGAAATTCCACGGGATCAGTAACTCTGTATCTCTATACCAGCCTACAAAGCTATACCCAGTCTTCGTTGGAGCTATGGGCACATCTAGCAACGTATTGTAATCCACTGTAACACTATTCACAGAAGTACCGCCCTGTGAATTAAAGTGAACCACTGCCAATACATCAAATGTAGTGCTTAACTGGTCTAATTTTGTAGGAAAACCTTGCACATTCGTTAATACAGCTTGATATCTTCCAGAATCTGCATGACTTGGTACTAACCACACATGGTCAATCAAATTATACGACTCCAACCTGTCAATAATAGTAGCTCCTAGCCTAATTTCTATTTCAGTGATCTGATTATGGATTCTAAATAGTTTATGTCCATCTGCTGCCATAAGACTAATTGATAGGTTCTGTCCCCTCCCAATTTTGTCCTGCTCAACCTGAATTCCTACCTCTCCTCCTAGGTCTAAAGCAAGAGCTGATTCACCAGTTGGCCAATCTTTTTGAAAGTAGTACCATTTACTATTGGCACCGATAGCATACTGATTCATATCTAACTTAACGGCAATACCTGAACTGCTGTCAATCAAATGATAGACCTTTCTTGTATCCACGGAAGCTGTGGAATTAAATGGTCTTAAAGTTACTCGAATCTGCCCTAAAACTTCCTGTTGGTCGTTTAGAAAACTTAAAGTTGGCCAAACATTGGCCAGGTTCCCAAGAGCAAAGCTGTAGGCATCTACCCCAAAAACCAACTCCAGATTCCGGTCAGAGGGATATGTCATAACATAACTTTCTCCCTTGGTAATCTCATTTGGTACAAGATAAACATAATTGGCATGAGGGACAGTGGTTGAATCCGTTCCGCCAGTGAATACTACTCTATTGGCATCATATATCATCTGATTGTCCAGCCATACTTCCAAATCCCTCTCCCAGGGTCCTCTGATGGTATAAGTGCTTCTAGCAGTATAGTCGTTGGAATTAGAAATGGTCATCTCATAGATATCCCGCAAAGGCGAGTCTACTGGTTCTCTCTCTTTATATAAAATGGCGTGTTGCCCTCGATTAAAGGCATCCATACTAAACTCACTTATTTGATTTGACTGTAGATTTACAGTTTGTCTGGATAAAACACTTTTCGTCCCATAAGGGATTAATTCATCCTCAATTAGTAGTTCTACCGCTATTGTATCATCAGGTACCACATAATAATTGATATTACAATCCTTTCCATTTAACTCAAGCAAAGCAGCATTACCTATCAAAGTTTTAACATTTGACTGATTTACCGCATTTCGGACCGTTCTAGAGTATATTGTATTAATGGTCGCCTTAACTAAACCTTTATCCTGGGGAACCATAATCATCGGTTGGCTTAATACGTTATCTATACTTAGCACTTTGAAAGCAGAGTTGATGACAACATCAGATAAAATGGCTTTACCATCACTGTCGGTTGTTGCTGTCTTATAAACTGCCCAATTATAATTATTAGTGACACTGAATATATTGACCACAACACCCTCAACTCCGTAAACGCTATCGGTTACTGTTATCTCCAAATTAGCTGTAATTGATGATGAACCCAAAACTTCTTCAAAAAAAATAAGTTCATCCACTATTGGAGAGCCATTTAACTTTATTTCTAGGGAATATGGTTGAATGTTGTTTTCCACTATCCGAGTATGTCCTCTGAATAAATTGCCATTGACATCCTTAACAGCACCCTGTTTCATGGTTATTGTGATAAAGCGGTCAGCAGTGAGACTAGCAGGAGTCAAAATAATCTCTATCATATTTGGGGAACTACCGTAGCCCACACTTTGTATATTCAAACCTCCTCCATTTACACCTCTTTTACTGTTAGATATACTAAAATTACTGGTACCGTCATGAGTATTGTTAAAAGACAAGACATAGCTTGGATCTAAATCTTGGTTAAATATAACTTCTATTTTGTTTTCATTATCAAACAAGGTAGCACTTCTTACATCCAATGGTTCACTACCAAAGGTCACCTGCACAAAAAAACAGCTAAATAATAATGCCAGAGCTAATTTCTTCATTGTTTCAACCTCCCATTTCTGTATTTTATATCATTATATACCAAAAATTACAACATTTAAAATATTTGTACGATTTATTACATAGAGTGCTTTACGTGATAAGTAAATCCCAAAAATTCTCTTTCTCTCTTCCTTGTATTTCTTCCTTGTATTTCTTCCTTTTTTTTACTTATTTTGTATTTTGTGCTGGATAAAAGATTTGATATATACGCTTTTGTCCAACACACCTCTTTTCAATTTTGAATACGATAAAATATACCAGAAAGGGGGTGAAGAATATGGGAAAATGTAAATGCCCAGGACCTCCAGGACCTCCAGGACCAGAAGGGCCTCCAGGAATACAAGGTCCCCAAGGGGAACAAGGAGAGACTGGACCCGCAGGACCTCAGGGACCGCAAGGCGAACAAGGGGAAGAAGGTCCAGCTGGAGGGTTGTTAGCCTACGCAGATTTTTATGCGTTGATGCCTCCAGATAATGCAGCAACAGTTGCTCCCGGTACAGATGTAGATTTTCCCCAAGATGGACCTACTAGCGCGACTACTATTTTCCGTACTGGTCCCGACACATTTAACTTATCTGATATTGGAACTTATCAAGTCTTGTTTCAGGTGAGCGTGGACGAAGCAGGCCAACTGATTTTAACTCTCAATGGCGCTGACCTTGCCTATACAGTGGTCGGCAGAGCGACTGGCACAACTCAAATAGTAGGAATGGCTCTTGTGACTACGACAAGCATCAATTCAATACTCACTGTGCGAAATCCTGCTGGCAATGCAACGGCACTAACCATTACTCCACTTGCAGGAGGAACAAGACCTGTTTCTGCACATCTTGTTATCATGCAAATTGCATAAGCTACACTCTTCTCATTTTCACTTTCGACCACTTGATACTATCCTTGTTTAACCTTTTCAAGATAACAGTATCGATAAGCTCATTGATGTCCTACTGGTAGATGTTTAGTTCGTCCAGCACCGACTGTTTAATAAGCATCTCAATTATTGATGCTTTAGTTTTCTCAACATGATTTATTATTCTGTCAAATTTAGATTGCAACGTTTTTGATCCAGTCATACAAAACCACCTCATTACTTTTACTTGAGGTACTTTACTATAAATAATTATCTAATTTTCATTAAATTATCAATATACAACAAATACCACACTCAATATATATGTGCGGTATTTGTATATTGGTATTACAAGTCCCTGTCACTTCTGCCGAACGTCAAAGCCCTATAGCTTATACGAGTCTATTAAAATAGTCCTTGCTTGCGTCTTGCCCAAGTAATAGACTCTTTTGCATGTTCGTAGTACTATGATTCAATTGTAATTATTTCAATTCTCGTTAAAAGATGCCACGCAATTGCGACCGTTGTCCTTAGCTTGATAGCAAGCTTGATCCGCCTTGGCCAACAAGTCTTCGAATCTACCATTTTCCGAGGTATACACTGCGATTTTCTCGCCATATCTACAATACGACTGGCTATCTCTGCGAGTTCACTATTGGAATAGGAGTGCTGAGTATTAATTTGCCTTATGTCTTTACCTAATGTAAGCTCCTCGATATGATCTCTTAATAAATTAATGGGTTTTACAAATCGTTTTTCGTAGAGCTTCACTTGGCCAATAGCCAACACTACACTTAAGAAAATTAATCCCATAACACTATAAATAAGTATAGTTATAATCGGGGTTGTTACCTCGGAGACATCGATGGCTGAGGCGATAATCCAGTCCGAAGATTCCAATTTTTGATAATAAGCAAGCCTTTTAGCACCCTCCAAATTATAGTTTATAATTCCTGAATCTGCTGAAAACTTCTGTGATAAGCCGGGGACAATGGTATCTGCGGATCGATGTAAAAAGTCCCTGTTCTTATGTACAAAAACTTGTCTATTTTTATCCAGCACGTAATTAGTCTGGGAGTCAAAGAGGTCGCTTGCAACATAAGGGATTTAACATACTCTAGGGTACAATCCACGGCCATAACGCCAATTAACTGACCCTCGTCATCGACCATCGCTAGGGAAACAGAAACCAACCACTCCTCGGTAGATACATCTTGATATGGTAGACCCACCGAAATATCTGGGTACCGTTCCACGGCTGATGTATACCAAGGGCGCAAGCGCGCATCAAAACCCACGGGTGGAACATAACCTTCAATCAACAGCGAACCATCTTCATATCCAGCAAAGAATATTTAATATTAGGATTCGCTCGAGTCGTCGCTGCAAACAGCTGCAATAGACCACTTTGCGCTAGATTGTTGCTCATAGGTTATTGTCCCCTTAAAAACTGCATAGAAAAAGCGCCTGTTTCCAGACGCTTTCCATAGATGTTTTGTAACTTGTTCTAATGAATCTAAAACCTGTGTTCATATTAACGCATATAAGAATGGCTATGGATATAAAATTCCTCTTGACTAGGTTGATATTTCTTCTCCATTTTTTCAAGCCCCTCGTCAAATAGTTGTATATCTGATTCTTCTATATTCATAACAGGACTTTGATGGTATGACCATTTTCTTCCGTCTAAAGTTTTTGGAGTTAGTTCCTTGACCATCATTGCTGACGGGTAGTCCCTGTTTTCAAGAGAAACATTGTATTTCTTGCAGCTTTTAAATCCACGGCTTACATAATTGTTTGGATTTCCAAATATTACAATTACATCATAGCCCAGTTTAATTGCTTGTTTGAAAGAATGTTCTATAAGCATTTTTCCATAACCCATGCGTTGATATTCAGGCAGAATACAAACGGGACCAAAAGTTAGAATTTCTTTTTCTTCTCCAATTTCATCTCTCAGTTTTGCTTTTGTGTACATAATATTTCCGATGATTTTTTCGTCAATTTCAATTACAAAATCTAATTCCGGAAGAAAATCCTCATGGGAACGCATAATATGAACTAAATAGTGTTCACCGCACCCTGGTTCGTATAAATTCCAAAAGCATTTCCTTGTGATTTCTTCAACCACCATATAATCAGTTTCCACTTCATTTCTAATTATTACTTTTTTATTCATCTGTAATTTATCAATTTTTTCTTGTTTCACGATATTATTCCTCCTAAAAGTAAATGCTAATTTTTTGGGAGGGTTGTGTATAAGATTGTATTTACGCAAACCTCCCGGTTAAGCAACAATCTCCGAAGTATTTTTAGTTTTCATATAGCGACTCCTTAAATGTTTTATTACAGTTAGTCATACGCTTGACTGCTTTGTTATTATACCTTAATAATCATGAATTTTCCAACTAACATGAAGTAAATAATTATTGCCGATTTCCTTCCTGCATTTCTTGAAACTCGAATAATACCCTGGCAGATTTCCTTTCTTCTAACTTCACCACATGTTTGCTATCACTGGCCGCGGTGTATTGATAAAAGCCCTCTAACCTTGTGTGCTTCAGCACCTTGAGACAATTCAATGCTCCCTGCCTGCATACCCTGTATCGGGTAATTTTGTACCCTTTTGCTGTTTACTTCAATGATGGACGCTATAAAGTACCAGCCATTATTACTAAGCGTAATGCTTGGTGTTTCCGTTTAATCATAGATCAGTGAACCCGATGCATTGTAAAGCATCAATCTTAGTCGCCTTGATATAACACATTTAGATCTCATTTCAACCTCTATATACACCCTAAAAGTAATTACTATTTGCTTCTGTAATTGAACTTATTTTTACAGTAATCTTATCAACTCACCATCTTTTTACCAGCAATCCTATCAACTCACCAAGCAAATATTCATCTTCTCAACTCAAATGTAACGTGCCTATCTTGGATAAGTTCCCACAAAGAAAAAAATCCGTGATTATCCTACCGGCTTGAAACCAGATCTCAAATCACGGAAAGCCTTTATTTACTTAACTTTTTACACCTCTATTAATCCACCCTTGACATCAAGACCACGCACTCTACATGCGCTGTTTGAGGGAACATATCGATTGGCTGTACATATTTTAACTTATAACCCTTTTTAATGAAGATTCTAAGCTGCTTCGCAAGCGCCGAAGGGTTACAAGATACGTATACGATTCTTGTAGGACGAATCTCTAGCAATGCATCAATTAATTGTTCGTGTACCCCACTGCGCGGCGGGTCCAGAACAACCACATCAGGTTTCACTCCTTTATCAATTAAAGTTGGAATTACTACCTCTGCCGCACCGACTTGGAATTCCGTATTCTTGATATGATTGACATCGGCGTTTCGCTTAGCATCGACTATGGCTTCTTCAATACTCTCTATCCCGTAGACCATCTTCGCTTTTCGTGCTAGCCATAATGCAATTGTACCTACACCAGAATAGGCATCAATTACTGTTTCTTGTCCTGTTAACCTTGCCGCTTTTTCTACTTCGCTATACAACACTTCCGTTTGCAATGGATTTAATTGAAAAAACGCACGTGGCGATAACTGATATGTAATATCGCCCAGCTTTTCTTCAATAAATTCTTCACCCCTTAGGCAAACCGTCTTATCCCCCCATATCAGAGGCGATGTATCCTTCTTAATGTTTAAGTGAATACTCGCAACCTTAGGAATTTCTTGCGTAATCCTCTCAATGAGCAAATCCCTTTGGGCAAAGGTCTCGACACTACTAACTAACACGACTTGAATATTTCCAGTGGCAAACGAGGCGCGGGCAATGATGGATCGGATTCCTTTTCTATCTCTGTGAAAAATAGGAACCTTCAGCTGTCCAATAATTCTCGAAATTTTGTTAATCGTATGATTGATTTCATCCTTATGTATTGGGCAACGTTTGATTTCTGTTAATTTATGACTCCCTGTGTTGTATAAACCCGTTACTACTTTCCCATGTCGATCTTCCACTGGAAATTGCGCTTTATTCCTATAACTCCAAGGATGATCCATGCCCCTTGTCTCTTTGATATATTTCTCAGGCTGATAAATCGTCTTATAATGACGAAACGCTTGGATGACTAAATTTCTTTTTTCTTTTAGCTGCTCTTTATAATGTAAGTGCTGCAACTGACAGCCACCACACTCACTATATACTTCACACTCGACTTTGACACGATGAGGACTTTTGGATAACGTTTGTTCAAGAACTGCTTCGGCAAATTTCTGGGCAACTTTTGTAACCTTTACTTTCACTTTTTCTCCTGGCAATACACCAGGAATGAATATGACTTGACCTTCATGTTTTAGGACTCCCTCACCATTAATCCCTAAAGAATCGACTGTCCCCTCAATCAGATCACCTGTTTTGACTTTTATATGAATCGAGTTCATGTTAGTTCCTCCTCTTTAATAGAATGATTATAATATTTCATAACTTTAAATCTAGACTTATTTAGTCATTTTTGTGTATACTTAAATAATATGTTTCATGTCCGTTGAACGGGGGATACAAATGTCAGTATTGATGACTTGGTTTGTCCTAATCTTTCTTACAGTCACATTTCTATATCTTACATGGAAAGTATATAAAGTCTACCTACAAACATTTGATACATTCTTGTTTTATGGTTTTTTTGGACTGTTAATTTTTTCTGCCAATGTTCTGTTATGGGGCGTTAACTATTTCATTGGTAACTTTAGTGCCGTGAGTGTCTTCATCTCGATTTGTTTTATGATTGGATATGGACTAATCTTCTGGGCTTTCTTCCATAAAGTGTCTATATGTATCAACAGCAAGTCCGAGAAGACAATATTTGGCTTAGACATCTTAATTGTTATTACCGTTTCGATTACAATTGCTTTGTACGTAGCGGTGAAACCATTTTTAACAACTTATAACTTTTTCCATCTTACGAATGGTCTCATTATATTATATCCAATCATCGGGGTCATCCTTTTATTTACTATCATTATGATATGGTCCCACGAGCGTTCAATACAGAATCAAACCTTTACCGTGACCATCATCGGCCTATTGGTGATGATTACTAGCTCTACACTATTTAATTACCATATCCTAAATGAAACGTATCGCATTGGAAGCTGGATTGACATCTTTTATATGGCATCCCTCTGCATTTTGGCATACGCTTTCTATTTATATGTGCCTGCAACCTATTGCGATTGTAAGACGGAATTCGACATTCCTGATATTCGAAAAACATTTGCTCCTTATATATTTGTCGCGGTTTGGTTTTTACTATTTATCTTCAGCAGGGTTAGCCCAATTGATGACGACTGGGAAGCTTCTCTTTATAACTCAGGGGTTATATTGATTTTCCTTACCATTTTAAAACAGTTAATCATTTCTTTAGAGAATCGCAAGTTAATGGTTCAACTCGATGTTTTGTCTTCAACAGATGCCTTAACCGGTTCTTTAAATCGTCATTTTCTAAATCGGTATGCTTTGAAACTGCATGAATCAGGCCTCGAAAGGATTAGTATTCTATTTATAGATTTAGTCAAATTCAAGGAATTCAATGATACGTATGGCCATATAGCTGGTGATGAAAGACTTAAGCAGTTAGTTTCACTAATGGATGAATGCATTAAAGATGACAAATACATTATCCGTTATGGTGGCGATGAATTTATCGTATTACTACCTGATGCCGAGAAACGTGTCGCCGAGAAAGCGAAACAATCCTTGGAAACCTGTCTTGCTACGTATAGCCAGGCCCATTCCGATATGAGTCCTCTCCTCGTGACCGTCGGAATCAATACATCAACAGATTTAGATATTCTAAAAATCATCGACAAAGCCGATCGTGAAATGTATAAAAACAAGCGGTTTTCTGAGTTGTAAACGAACAAAACAAGGATTTGATTTCTAAAATTAACAAAAGTGCCAAATGATGTCCACAAACCGGACTTAAGTCATTTGGCACTTTTTTAGCAAGTCTTTTTAGCGGTAATATAGATACACAATCAGTATTACAAAAATCATAGCATGGGCTAATTCAACAAGCCCAATTACGAGCGGACGCTGAGGCTTTGATGGCAACAACCCCTTGATTATTGCTGGAATAAAGGCAAGAAACCAATGATACGGTAACGTAAGTGCTGTAAATATGATAATAACTGCATGATACATTCTACTGATGAACTTAAATTTTGTATTACCCTTTTCTCTTATCAAAGTCTTCACATGAAACGTGCTGGTCATGAAATATATCACAGATAATAGCCATACGTAGAGCATTAATTGAAAGTTCGGCTCGTGAGCTGAATTGATATATACTCCTGCTACCCCACCAATGGACATCCCGATAATTGCGACAAAATCATTCAAAAGGGATCGTTCATTATTTCGCTTCGCATTTACAATATTGACAGCTACCACTGGCAACAGAACTATACCTAGTGTCATAAGCCATGGGTGTGTCCAAACTAAAGGCACCACGAAAAAAATACTGAAAACTAGATAAATGAAAAACCAACGATAGTATAAATCTCCGTTCTTGCGCTCACCTTTCACGATTCTAGTCAATGGATATATGCTTAAATATAGGCTAACTGTTCCCAGAAATAGCAGAGCATGCCCTACTGTAAACCCAGATAATAAACTTCCTAAAATCAAGGGCATAATTAACATCGCCCAAGCTCCATGCTCTCTTGGTAGCATCATAACTTTTCATCACCTCAAAGCAAGGATATCAGCAACTTCGTGTTCCCGCTATGAGATGTATCACTTTTTCCCAAATTTTAAAAAGAAATAAGGAGAGTTCACCTCTTCTTGAAGAAGTGTAAAACCAGCATTTGCTGCAATTTCTTTCATTCCTTCTAAAGACTGTTCCTTCTCTTCTCCACCTATGCCATAAGAAACTGAAACCGCTTGATCACCAGGTAGGAGGATTTCTAATTTTCCGACAAACACTTGTTTCAAGGTAGTAATCGAGAAATCCCACAGATATAATACTCCGTCAGCTTTAAGAACGCGATAGCATTCGTTCAACATCTTCTGTTTGTTTTCAGTGTCTCGCATATACATGCATGTGAAAAAACTTGTAACAACGTCAAATTGTCTATCATCCAACGGCATTTCACGAGCATCACCTTGAATCCAGTGGATTTTGGCGCCCACTATGTCTTCAATACCTTTTTCTCTAGTAATATTCATTTCTTCTTCAGCAGACTCAAGTCCATATATTTCTCTTCCTAGCGATCTAAAAATAACAGACTCTCCGCCAGCGCCTACATCAAGCACTTCCAATTCAGCAGAAATTGTTAAGTCCCGTAAATCAACTACAATATTTTTAATTTCCTCAACATCAGAAGCTTGGATTGGTCTCGTTAATTCTGCTCTACCCACCCGTAAGTACCTCCTTTTATCTTATTAGAATTATATGTATATGCGCCTATAGCAGCGGCGATAACACTCTAGCACCAGATTCTTTCACTTTATTCATAAACGGTCTTCGCAGAAATTCCTCTTTAGATATATATCGACAATCTGATAAATCCTTTAAGAAGTCTTGCTCCAATCGTTCGACCACCTCTTGTTGAAACAGAAAAGCATTGACTTCAAAATTCAGTTGGAAGCTCCGCAAGTCCATATTCGCTGTGCCAACGGAAGCAACAACTCCATCGACCATGACAATTTTCGCATGAACAAAGCCTTTCTTGTACTGATATATTTTGACCCCAGCTTCAATCAGTTCTTCAAGATACGATTGTGTCGCCCAAAATACAACATGATAGTCGGGACGATTCGGAATTATGATACGTACATCTAATCCACTAAGTGCCGCTGTCTTCAATGCCATCAAGATACTGTCATCAGGAATAAAGTAAGGCGTGGTAATATAAATTTTCTCTTGGGCAGATGCCATGACCGAGTAATAGAGCTGCATAATCGACTCCCAGTCCGTATCTGGACCACTCGCAGCAACTTGTACAAGAGTGTCTCCTAAATTACCATGAGACGGAAAGTATCTTGCATCATTGAGACTTTCTTTCGCTACGAATTCCCAGTCTTGTAAGAAAATTCTCTGCAAGAAATATACCGCATCTCCCTCAAGACGCAAATGCGTATCACGCCAAAAACCAAATCTTCTCCCTTTCCCTAAATACTCATCGCCAATATTAATTCCACCAACAAAACCAACTTGACCATCCACAATAATAATCTTACGATGATTGCGATAATTGATTTTACTATTTAAGAAAGGTACTCGGATTGGGACAAAACAATGAATATCTGCCCCCAGAGCCCTTAATGGTGCAAAAAATGATGGAAAAAAATCCACTCTCCAGCTACCTACTCCATCATAAATAATGCGAACTTTCACGCCTTCTTTGGCTTTTTTAATAAGCTTGTTCCGAATGGCTGTACCGAGTTTATCGTCTTTCATAATAAAATATTCGATATGAATATGATCTTTCGCGTTTTCTAGCGCTTCAAATACCGCTTTGAATTTTTCTTTGCCATTTGTTAGCACATTAGCTTTATTATTAATAGAAAAAGGGGAGAAATTATTGCGTAAAAGTAAATTCATCAATCTCTTTTTAGAATAATATTTTTCATCCAAAAATGATTCTTTCTGCTTTAAAACGAGTCTCTGAGTTTCAAGAATCGCTTCCACATCGCCAATTGGGTTAATCATTTCCTTACGTTTTACACGCTTCTTTTTACGAAGATTCCTTCCAAAGAAAATGTAAAACAAGAATCCGACCACTGGCAACAGATATAATACCATCAGCCATGTAACTGTTTTCGCAGGATTGCGATTTTCAAGCACGATGACAATGCCTATAAATATTACCGATACCGTAAAGCCAACGGAAGCAACTACTGTTATTAGTTCGATCCAGTCCATAGGCATCCCCTTAACCTACAAGCTTTTTTTCGAAGTAATGCACTTCACGATTTCTAAAAATCTGATTGTACTGCTCGGTCTCACCAGTAGCGCGATAACCATGTCGCATCCAAAACTTCTCTGCCTGCTTATTTTCAGTATCGATGCCCACTACTATACTATCGCTTCCACGATCAAGTGCATATGATTCTATATGTTGAACTGCTATTTCGCCTATTCCCTTACCACGATAATCTGGGTGGATGAGTAAAATCGTGATAGCCACTTGTTCCTCCCTCGGATATCCTTCCGCAAAAAAAATCGCTCCGATAAGCATAGTATTCTCAAAAATCCCGAAACGCTTTAATGGTGTATCCCCATAGTTCGTGACCATTTCCGTTTCCGCTCGACAACCGCATACTCCTCTACCTTCAACTAGCTGGAAGTAGTCATTGCAAGAGAAAAATAGTGTTTGCAACTCAGGAATGTGCTCATTTTGTATTGGATGTAATTGTATCGTATTCAATAGAGTACCTCCTTCGTGTTTAATTCTCTATTAAGATATTCACTTTACTGGAAATAGGCGCACGTTTTTCTCCACTTTATTAGAATATCCAATTTCAGAATTTCCCCTCATCTTACTCCAATCATTTCATCTATATTGTACCATTTTCTTTTGCCTGCTTGTCAATTTCACCTGCAATCTAATGATAACTCATTTCATGTGAGCTTTTATAACATATGGGCAATATTTTTGAAAATAAGTGTTGCTTTTTTGCAAAATATAACTTAAAATACAAATAACAAAACATATTCTAACATAAGATGTTAATTATTATTACGCAAAGGGGTTGTCAACATGAAAAAAATTGAAGCGATTATTCGACCGGAACAATTTCCTGAGTTGCATAAAGAACTTCATGCTGCAGGTATCAAAGGTTTAACAGTATCCGAAGTTGCAGGTTATGGTTTGCAAAAAGGCAAAACTGGAGTTTATCGTGGTAACTTTTATGACGTTTCTCTATTGCCAAAAATCAAAGTAGAACTAGTAGTAGGAAATGACACCTACGAAGATATCGTAAAACTAATTCAGAAAAATTGCTCGACTGGAAAAGTTGGCGATGGCAAAATCTTCATTTACTCGCTAGACAATGTAGTACGCATTCGCACTGGCGATGAAGGCGAAACAGCAATTTAACTTTACAAGAACAGATTGGCAGAAAATAACAACTTAACGGAAGGAATGATTTATATGAAAACAAAAATGCGATACATGCTGTTAACCTTCATTCTATCGACATTATTCTTATCTTCATTCGTATCAGCAGCAGAAACAGTAGAAGAGTTAATCTCTGAATTAGATTCATTCGTTATCTTAATTAGTGCTTTCCTAGTATTCTTCATGCATGCAGGCTTTGCAATGTTAGAGACAGGGTTTACACGGGCGAAGAACGCTTTAAATATCTTGTTAAAGAACTTTTTCTCAATGTCAGTCGGTGTCATAGTATATTTCGCTTTAGGGTTTAGTCTTATGTACGGCGCTTCTTACGCTGGCTTTGTAGGCTTTAATGGTTTCTTCTTAATTGGAGATTATGATTCAATCGGTGGATTCTTATTTGACGCAGTTTTTGCCGCCACTGCAGCAACAGTTATTTCTGGGGCCGTAGCAGAACGTATTAAATTAGGTAGTTATATAGCAATCGTTGTGTTCATGACTGCAATCGTGTATCCTGTCGCTGGACACTGGATATGGTCTGATGATGGATGGTTATCAGCTTTAGGCTTCTCTGATTATGCTGGATCCACACTTGTTCACTCCGTAGGAGCATGGGGCGCCATTGTAGCAGTGTATTTCTTAGGTGCTCGCCTTGGTAAATACGATAAAGGCGTGGTTAACACGATCCATGGTCACAATTTACCACTTGGTGCTTTAGGTGTATTTATCCTTTGGTTTGGATGGTTCGGCTTCAACACTGGTAGTGCTTTAGCTTTCTCCATCGACGAAATGATTCACGTGGCAGTTACAACATTATTAGCAGCTTGCGCTGGTGTTATTGGTGCATCCATTATGTCCGTCATAAAATTCAAGAAAGTTGATGCTTCATTAACTTTTAACGGTGCTTTAGCCGGTCTTGTAGGTATTACTGCTGGTCCAGATGTTATTTCACCACTTGGTGCTTTAGCCGTTGGTTTCATTGCTGGTATAATACTCGTGCAAGCAATTCAAATTATCGACCAAAATCTTAGACTGGATGACCCAGTAGGCGCAATCGCAGTACACGGTATTTGTGGCGCATGGGGTACTTTAGCAGTAGGGTTATTCTCAGTAGATAGCGGTTTATTCTATGGTGGCGGCGCTGGGCAGTTAATGGCGCAGGCTATCGGAATTGTATCCGTCTTCGTATGGGTTGTAGTAGCAATGGGAATCTTCATGTTCATACTAACAAAGGTAACTTCAATCCGCGTTCCTGCTGAAGAGGAAGTGCAAGGTCTTGACTTCGCTGAGCATGGTTCATCCGCTTACTCTACAGGCTTATCTTCCTTAGGCTTAGGGCTAGCTGATCGTTTAAATATCATTAGTAAGAATGGTAAAACTACTTCACTTTAATGCAAAACCACCAATTTATTGGTTTTGAATACTATCCTCTATCCTCTCTCGACCTCTACATTAGTAGGGGTCACTTTTTTTTGCAGCAAATATCTTTATGTATTTTAAAGCTACAAGTATAATAGGTATAGGTATATATAAAGAAAACTTAGTTCAGATGGATTTTTTACTCCTCCTGAACTTTAGTTGCACTTATTTCGAAGCTTGGCAGCAATTATCCCCCATTTTCACCTAAGGGTACGTAATGGTTCTATCTATTTTAAAAATAGAAGAACCATTACTTAGAAGTGGGAGTTTTAGTACCGCCGCTGAGATAGAAAGTTTGTTAACGTTTGAATTTCTAATATCAACATGGGGGTTTTTTTATGAGCGGACAAAGAATGTTTATTGCTGTATTTTCTCTTTTATTTATAATTGTTGGGCTGTTTATCGTGTTAAGCGGTAATGACTCAGACACTACTTCTGATCCCAATCAGCAAGAGCCAGCGCCAGTAGATTTATCGAGTATTGTATTACCTTATGATACGAGTCCGATGATTGGAGATGCAAACGCTCCTGTAAAATTAATCAAATTTGGCGACTTTAAATGCCCTAGCTGTGCGAAGTTTTCTTTGACCCATTATGAACAAATAAAGTCAGACTATATCGATACAGGTAAAGTTGCCATGTACTTTATGAACCTCCAATTTTTGAAAGATGATTCTAAGGTTGCTGGTCGATATGGAGATGGCATCTACCGACAAAATAATGAAGCGTTCTGGGATTATTACAAGAGCGTATATGAAATTGCTCAAGTGAAGCAACTGAATGAAGAAGTACTTTCTAGTATTATTGATTACGAGCACTATGGAATTAATTTAGATGAAGTAAAAGCGTTCGCCGCTAGTGCAGAAGCTCAAGCCAAGCTGGATTCGGATTTAGCAATTGCTGATGCCTATGGAATTAAGTCTGTACCTTCTTTCATTATAAATGGCAGCCTAGTGGAAGGTCCTAGTTATGAGCTTTTAATTCAAAAAATCGAGGCAGAATTGAAAAAGTAATGGTGGGATGAGAAATGGAAGATTTTAAACAACTCGTAAGGCAACACGCCTTAACATTTGCTTGGGCTATCTCCTTAATCGCGATTGCTGGAAGCTTTTATTTTAGCGAGGTTATGGGTTTTATTCCTTGTGTGCTTTGTTGGCACCAAAGGGTAGCCGTATATCTGATTGCCATCTTGTTAAGTGTTGCAGCGTATAAAGATAACCTGAGGATTGCCAAAGTCTACGTGTTGCCACTCGCTTTCCTTGGTTCTACTATTTCTTTGTATCATTATGCGTTACAAAAAAAATTCTTACCTGAGTTTCTAAAGTCCGATACTGGATGTACGATTGGCGTGCCGTGTGATGGAATCTATATTCAATGGCTTGGTTTTATCACAATACCGTTTTTGGCACTCACTGCTTTTATGATGATTGCCATTACCATCTTAACTGTTATGTATTTCAATAAGGATCGAGCAGATGCTCCTGAAAGTTTAGAGATAAGCAACAACTTAGAGCGAAACACCAAGACGGAGCCGTCGGTTCCAAGCTTCGCTATCTTAAGAAGATTATATATTACTTGTTTAGGCTATATGGTCTTAGGTTTATGTAGTGGCTTGTTCTATCGAGAGTACACTAAGTTCCATAATTATTACGGCGATACAAACTTAAGTGTCATGCATACCCATGCTTTGACTTTAGGGTTTCTATTCTTCCTTATCGTCATTTGCTTAGAGGTTACCATTCGAATATCGCGATATAAAGGGTTCGAAGCGTTCTTCCTATATTATAATCTCGGTCTGATTATCACGATTCTCCACTTAGGCTGGCGCGGGCTTTTGCAAATTTGGGGTACGACATTAAATATTGCACACGTCGCAGGTTTTGGACATTTCTTACTAAGCATTGGTTTGATTATGTTTTTCCGCTGTTTGTGGTTCGCAATAAAGAAAACTTAGTTCAGATGGAGTTTTTGCTCCACCTGAACTTTAGTTGCACTTATTTCGAAGCTTGGCGGTACTTATCTCCCACTTATAAAAGTGGGAGTATTAGTAAAAGTCGCTGAGATAAAGTCATACAGGTTGAACATGCCCCTGTCAAGTAGACAGTAGAAAAAACAAAAGTATTATGGCGTCAATCATTAGTTATGGTTGACGTTTTTTCATGCTCTTCAATCCATTTATTCCACGGTCCTGTTGACATGGGGCCCTTGTACCCTCTGGACTCCCGTTTCTTGGGCGGAAGTGATACTAGATCATTATTGGCTTCCGCCGTCAGTATTTTACCAGAGGGTACTATCCCATATAAACAGGCTTTCGCGGCATAAATTAT